>NZ_JAYRLZ010000024.1:0-26274 GCF_041904975.1 Chitinimonas sp.
GCCTTTACTGCGCTGCTCTATCACTTCGGCATCCTGCAACGCGTCGTGCTGGTGTTCGCCTGGGTAATGAAGCGCACCATGCGCCTGACCGGGGCTGAGAGCCTGGCGGTGGCCGGCAATATCTTCCTGGGTCAGACCGAAGCGCCGCTGTTGGTGAAGCCATTCATCAAGAATATGAGCCGCTCCGAGCTGATGACCATGATGACCGGTGGCCTGGCTCACCTGTCCGGCTCGGTGCTGGCGGCCTATGTGATGTTTCTCGGCGGGGCCGACCCCGAGCAGCAGGCGCGGTTTGCCTCTTACCTGTTGCTGTCCAGCGTGATGAATGCGCCGGCCGCCATCCTGTTTGCCAAGATGATGCTGCCGGAAACCGAGCGCGACCCCGGTGAAGCCAGCAAGTTCGAATACGACCACGGCCACCATGGCAATTTCATCAACGCCGTGGTGCAAGGTACTGCCGATGGTGTGCGCCTGGCGGTGATCATCGCTGCGATCCTGATTGCCTTCGTGTCCTTGATCGCCATGACCAATTCGCTGCTGCATAACGTGGTGGGCGAATGGTGGGGCATCAATGCAGCCATTACTGCTTCTACCCAAGGGGCTTTTGATGGCCTGTCGATGCAGTATCTGTTCGGCCAGGTATTCCGGGTGGTGGCGTTTGCCATTGGTGTGAGCTGGAACGAGTCGCTGCATGTCGGATCCTTGCTCGGCCAGAAGGTGGTGATCAATGAATTCGTCGCCTATCTCGATCTGGCGCGCATGCAGTCGCAGCACCTGCTATCCGATCACTCGGTGGTGATTTCCACCTTCGCGCTGGCCTCATTCGCCAACTTCAGCTCGGTGGGCATCTGCGTGGCCGGCATCGGCTCGATGGCGCCGAACCAGCAAAAGACGCTCGCATCCATCGGTATGCGTGCACTGTTTGCAGCCGTCCTTGCTGGCTTGTTCACTTCCTGTATGGCCAATACTTTCCTGTACGCTCACTGATCGACTGTTTTTTCCGTCGATCAATCAGCCGAAAGGCCGCCCGGGCATTAGCCGGGCGGCCTTTTTTATTTGGCGTCGATGGTTTTGCATTACGCGGGCAGGCGCCGCGATTGCGCGCCCAGGCCTGTTTGCCGATGACCACGGCCAGGCTTGCGCGCTTGGCATCGCCGCGCTAAGCCGGCAACTTGGCGCCAAGAATGTCGATGACTTCAATGCTGGGTGGTTCAGCCAGCAGTGCGTCGGCATTCGCCATCAATGCTGCGGCGATCGGGCCATTCAGATGTACCTGGCGATTGGCTTCATTGCTGAAGGCATCAAAAATTCCGAAGCTTGCCGGCCCAAGGCGTAGTGCGAACCAGAGTGGCGTGGTGGCTTCCTGATTGGCCATTTCGAGTGCTTTTTCCAGTAGTGCGGCAACGGCTTGCTCTTTGCCGGCTTGTGCTTGCAGGCGGGCGAACAGGGCGAATTTCAGCATGGTTTTCTGCCTTTCAGGGCTTGTGGGAATGGCGTGCAGAATAGTCGCGGCTGCCGCGCATCACTATTGGCTGTTTTGACATTATTGATATCATTGTTGCCATGCAAATCTATGTGTTGGTCATTGATGGCGTGTTCGATACCGGTCTTGCTACCGTGCTCGATGCTTTCACTACCGCAAACGAGCTGGCGCGTCTGGGCGATCAGCGTGCGCCGCATTTCGATGTGCGCCTGGTGGGCGTGCGGCGCCAGGTCACTACGGCGCTGGGGCTCAAGGTGCCGGTTCACAGTGTGCGCAATCTCACGCCGCCTGATCTGGTGGTGGTGCCGGCGCCGGGCTGCAAGCTCCCCGCGCAACTACTGCCGGCGCTGTCGCGTGCCGATGTCGCTGATGCGATGGTGGTGCTGCAGCAATGGGCGGCGGCGGGCAGTTTTGTGGCTGCTGCCTGCATCGGCAGCTTTATCCTGGCCGAAGCGGGCTTGCTGGACGGCGGCGAGGCCACCACCAGTTGGTGGCTGGCACCGTTGTTCCGGCAGCGCTATCCACGGGTGAGGCTGGATGAGTCGCGCATGGTGATCGCCTCGGGGCAGCATCTGACGGCCGGAGCGGCGCTCAGCCATATGGATATGGCGCTATGGATCATTCGCCGCGCCAGCCCGGCACTGGCGGCCATGACGGCACGCTATCTGGTGGTGGATAGCCGGCCATCACAGGCAGGCTATGTGATCCCCGATCATCTGGCCCATAGCGACCCCGTGGTGGAGCGGTTTGAGCGTTGGGCGCGCGAGCGGCTTGCCGAGGGTTTTTCGCTTGACGATGCGGCCACGGCAATGGCCACCAGCAAGCGCACGCTGGCGCGCCGCCTGCAGCTGGTATTGGGCAAGTCGCCGCTGGCGTATTTCCAGGATCTGCGCGTCGAGCAGGCGGTGCATTTGCTGAAAACCAGTCAGGACAGCGTCGAGCAGATTGCGGCGCGCGTCGGCTATGCCGATGGCGTCACTCTGCGCAACTTGCTCAGGCGCAAGCTGGGGCGTGGCGTGCGGGAGTTGCGCCGGCACGATTGAGCGCTTCCCTAAGTCGCCTTGCCAAAGCGGCTCTTGAAGCGCAATTCATCGGCATAGGGGAAGAAGTCCTCGACATGCCCAGCACGAATGCGTGCTTGTCGGGCGCGCCAGAAGTTGGCGTCGAGCAGATCGCGGTGGTGGGCGAGGAAAACACGGCGGATTTCATTGGGCCCGAGCAGAAAGCGGGCGAATTCTTCCGGGAATACATCATTGCGGGCCACCGGATACCAGGGCTCGCTGGACATTTCCATTTCCGGCGATGGCGCTTCCGGAATCTCGCGGAAATTGCAGTCGGTCATGTATTCGATTTCGTCGTAGTCGTAAAACACCACCCGGCCGTAGCGAGTGATGCCGAAGTTCTTGAACAGCATGTCGCCGGGGAAAATATTGGCGGTGGCCAGCTCACGGATGGCGTTGCCGTAATCGATGACGGCTTTTTCCAATTGTTCGGGGTTGGCGCGGTTCAGGAACAGATTGAGTGGCTCCATGCGCCGCTCGATATACAGATGGCGGATAACGATCTCGTCTTCATCCTCTTCCAGCAGGCTAGGCGCCAGGCGCCGCAATTCATCGAGCAACTCGGCGGTAAAGCGCGCCTTGGGCAGGGCGACATTGGAAAATTCCAGCGTATCGGCCATCCGGCCCACCCGGTCATGCTGTTTCACCAGCTGGTATTTGGCGCGCACGATCTCCTTGGTGACATCCTTGGTGGGCGCAATCTCATCCTTGATCAGCTTGAACACATAGGGGAAGGAGGGCAGGGTGAATACCAGCATCACCAGGCCGCGGATGCCGGGGGCGATGATGAAGTCGTCGCGCGAGTGGCGCAGATGGTGCATCAGATCGCGGTAGAAGGCGGTTTTGCCCTGCTTGGCCAGGCCCAGCATGGTGTACAGCTCGGCCTTGGGCTTGAACGGCAGCATCGAGCGTAAAAAGCCGACATAGCCCGACGGCGAGGCCATATCCACCATGAAGTAGGCACGGTTCAGCGAAAACAGGATGGCAATGCGTGCCGGCTCCAGCAAGATGGTGTCGAGGTAGAGCTGGCCGTGTTCGTCGTGCAGCACCGGAATGGCAAACGGATACTCGACGCTGCCGTTGACCGCCTTGCCGATGATGTAGGCCGCCTTGTTGCGATAAAAGGCGCTCGACAGTACCTGAATCTGGAAATTCACCTCCGGCTCGGGCCAGCGCCCGCCGACATGCTCGCGCACCGATTCGACCAGAAAGCCGATATCGCGCGCGATATCGGCAAACGGGCGGCGCCAGCCAAAGTCTTCCACCACGCGCCGGATGGTGGGCAAAAAGCCGCCTGCACGCGGGTAGTAGCTGCGATAGGTGGGTGGGTCGGACTCGATATATTCGGTGGAAATGGCCGGCCGCACAAAGATGAAATCATTGTGGAAGTAGTTGCGGTGCAGGATCTTGCAGCACACCGAGTTGAAAAACGTTTCAGCCAGCTCCGGCTGCTTGTGGTTGACCAGCATGCCGACAAACAGCAATTTAGCTTGCTGCCAGATATCGTCGTCCAGCCAGTCGGCATGGAACTCCTCATGCAGGCGCGCCACGCATTCATCCACCCGCTCATCGTAAAAGCGGATGCGCTCCTTGGCGGCGCGCTGCACCGCATGCCAGTCGGCCGCCTCGAAGCGATCCTTGGCTGCCCGGCTCACTTCGCGAAAGATGCCGTAATGCTTGTCAAAGCCCTCGATCAGTGCCTGGGCAATGGCAATGGCTTTGGGGTGCTGGCCGGTGGTAATCAGCATATTGCGGGTCTCTTTGCAGACATTCACTCATCACAGCGTACACAGGGCGCAGCCGGAACGGCGGGCAGCGTGCAGGCTGTGGCGTTTTTGGATTGCTAGTGTGGCGCCCGCAGCAATGCGGCAGTTTCTGCGAGCCCGGTGGGCACATTCGGGCACCGCTGTCGGAATGAATTCCGACCTACGCAACTTTCCCTCTTTGCCTGCTCTGCGTTTTCTGTGCGCGCTGTGGTTCAAGATGTTGGGTTTGGATGGAATGCTCAAGGGCGTCCGCGCAGCCCCGGTCGTGCAGGTTTGGTCAAGGTAGCGGTCCGGCGCACCCAATCTCCTGGCTCGATATCATCCAGCGTCCAGTCGCCGATGCGCATGCGGATCAGCCGCAGGGTCGGAAAACCCACCTTGGCAGTCATGCGGCGTACCTGGCGGTTTTTACCTTCGCGGATGGTCAGGGCGATCCAGCTGTCGGGGATGAATTTGCGCACCCGTATCGGCGGGGTGCGCGGCCAGATGTCCGGCGCGGCGATCAGCTCGGCCTCGGCCGGCAAGGTGATGAAGTCACCCAGATTGACACCACGGCGCAGCGCCTCCAGCGCCGCCTCGGTCGGCGTGCCTTCAACCTGCACCCAGTAGGTCTTGGGCAGTTTGTGGCGCGGGTCGGCGATATGGGCCTGCAATTTGCCGTCATTGGTCAGCAGTAGCAGGCCTTCCGAGTCGGTATCGAGCCGGCCGGCCGGATAAAAGCCCGGCGCGACGATGAAGTTCGACAGGGTAGGGTGCAGCGCATGTTCCGAGAACTGCGTAATCACGCCATAGGGCTTGTTGAAGAGGATGAGTTCGGGCATGGCAGTCTTTTGCATCGATTTGCAGCGTATTTTCCGGGTGGGCGTAAGCCGTACGTCAGACAGCTGGCATATCGGGTGGGTATTGCAACACGCTGATTCATAGCGTGATTTTGTGAGGTTCGCCGCACGGTTGCCGAGCTCGGCTCGTGGCGATCCGCCTAGGGCATGTACGGGCTGCTGGCGCCGAAACTGGCGGGCAAGGGGTATTTTGCCCGATAATGGCGAGTTAACCGCGCCGACTTTTCATCGTGACGGCGTTGTTCTAGAAATTGTTCAGCAGGTTGCCACAAGCGGCCTTTCCCCACACCCAAGCACTCTCTCGGAGCAGGCATGAGCACTCAATCGCATATCCAGGTTCCCGCCGCCGGCCAGAAAATCGTAGCCGGCCAGCCCATTCCCGACCAGCCCATCATCCCGTTTATCGAAGGCGATGGTATCGGTGTCGATATCACCCCGGTGATGAAGAAGGTGGTCGATGCAGCCGTGGCCAAGGCCTATGGCGGCAAGAAGCAGATCCACTGGATGGAAATCTACGCCGGCGAGAAGTCGACCAAGATCTACGGCTCCGACGTCTGGTTGCCTGAAGAAACCATGGCCGCGCTGAAAGAATACGTGGTGTCGATCAAGGGCCCGATGACCACGCCGGTTGGCGGCGGCATCCGTTCGCTGAACGTGGCATTGCGCCAGGAACTGGATCTGTACACCTGTCTGCGCCCGGTGCGCTACTTCACCGGCGTGCCTTCGCCACTGAAGCGCCCGGACCTGACCGATATGGTGATCTTCCGTGAGAACACGGAAGACATCTATGCCGGTATCGAGTGGATGAGCGGTAGCGAGCAGGTGAAGAAGGTCATCGGCTTCCTGCAGACCGAAATGGGCGTGAAGAAGATCCGCTTCCCGGAAACCTCGTCGATCGGCATCAAGCCGGTTTCGAAGGAAGGTACTGAGCGTCTGGTACGCAAGGCAATCCAGTACGCCATCGACAACGGCCGCAAGAGCGTCACCATTGTCCACAAGGGCAATATCATGAAGTTCACCGAAGGTGGCTTCCGTGACTGGGCCTACGCCCTGGCCAAGAATGAATTCGGCGGCGTCGAGATCGACGGCGGCCCATGGCTGAAGCTGCCGAACGGTATCGTGATCAAGGATGTGATTGCTGATGCCTTCCTGCAGCAGATCCTGCTGCGTCCGGCCGAGTATGACGTAGTGGCCACCCTGAACCTCAATGGCGACTATATCTCCGACGCACTGGCCGCTCAGGTTGGCGGTATCGGTATCGCCCCGGGCGCCAATCTGTCCGATTCGGTGGCCATGTTTGAAGCCACCCACGGTACCGCTCCGAAGTATGCCGGCCAGGATAAGGTGAACCCCGGTTCGCTGATCCTGTCGGCCGAAATGATGCTGCGCCATATGGGCTGGAAGGAAGCTGCCGACCTGATCATCAGCTCGATGGAGAAGGCGATTTCCGACAAGCAGGTCACCTATGACTTCGCCCGCCTGATGGACGGCGCGACCGAAGTATCGTGCTCGGCGTTTGGCGATGCCATGATCGCCCGCATGTAAGCCGCTCGTCGGACAGATGGCGCGTTTGCGCCATCTGCTACCGGAAATGGCGCTGACCGTTTGTCAGCTCGCCAAAAACAAAGAACCCCGCCAAGGCGGGGTTCTTTGTTGAACTTAAGAACGCTTAGGCGTTCTGAATGTTCGAAGCTTGCTTGCCTTTCGGGCCTTGGGTGACTTCGAAAGACACTTTCTGGCCTTCCTTCAGGGTCTTGAAGCCAGCCATATTGATCGCCGAGAAGTGGGCGAACAGGTCTTCACCACCATCATCGGGGGTGATAAAACCAAAGCCCTTGGCGTCATTGAACCACTTGACGGTACCGGTTGCCATCGTGTGTTTCCTCGTAATGCGGTTGCGTAAGTACAAAGCGGCGAGCCGCTAGGCATGTTGTTATGGTTCAAGGCTCGCAAGACTGGCACTTCAGGTACTACGACAACCGCGTACAGCCGACAGCCGGTACTAGCTACCAACTTGAATCCAAACGTTCGCCTTGTACCGCCCCGCCAGCACTGGCGTCAAGCACCGGCTGCCACCATCCATCGGGATTGTCGGAGAAATACATCACTTGAAATGCTCGATGGTCGGGCCAAAATTGAGTTACGGTTGCAACTGCTCTTCACTACATTTAAGCCATGGCTACACAACACGACGATGGCGTCGATCTCGCCAAGTCGCCTACAGAGGTCAAACCCCCGCCGCTTTACCGGGTCCTGCTGTTGAACGACGATTTCACCCCGATGGAGTTTGTGATCATGGTATTGCAGCAGTTCTTTGCAATGGATTACGAACGGGCCACCCGGGTCATGCTGAAGGTTCATACCGAAGGCAAGGGGGTCTGCGGTGTCTTCCCCAAGGATATCGCCGCGACCAAGGTTACGCAGGTTTTGGATTTTTCACGGCAGCATCAGCACCCGCTGCAATGTGTCATGGAGGAAAACTGATGATTGCCCAGGAACTCGAAGTAAGCCTGCACACGGCTTTTGTGGAGGCCAGGCAAAAGCGCCATGAATACATCACGGTCGAGCATCTGCTGCTCGCCATGCTGGATAACCCTTCTGCCGCCGAAGTGCTGCGTGCTTGCGGTGCCAAGATCGACCCGCTGCGCCGCGAGCTGACCGATTTTGTGGCGGAGCACACGCCCTTGGTGGCTGGCAGCGCCGAAGTGGAGACGCAGCCCACCATCGGCTTTCAGCGGGTCATTCAACGCGCCATCCTGCATGTCCAGTCGTCTGGCAAGAAAGAAGTCACCGGGGCAAATGTCCTGGTCGCCATCTTTGGCGAGAAGGATTCGCATGCCGTGTATTTCCTGCACCAGCAGGGTATCACCCGCCTCGATGTGGTGAATTTCATCTCCCATGGCATCAGCAAGGTGGCGCCGCCCGCCAGCGGCCCGGCTGCGCCCAAGCACGACAACGAGCAGGAATCCGAAAGCGAATCGCAAAACCATGGCGCGCTGGAGAGCTTTACCCTCAACCTGAATCAAGCAGCCAGCCAGGGCAAGATTGATCCGCTGATTGGCCGCGATAGCGAAATCGAGCGGGTGATCCAGGTACTGTGCCGGCGCCGCAAGAACAACCCCTTGCTGGTGGGTGAGGCTGGCGTCGGCAAGACCGCCATTGCCGAAGGCCTGGCGAAGCGGATCATCGAGGGCGATGTGCCCGATATCCTGGCCGATGCCACTGTCTACGCGCTCGATATGGGCGCCTTGCTGGCCGGCACCAAGTATCGCGGCGATTTCGAGCAGCGCCTCAAGGCGGTGCTGAAGCAGCTGACTGAAGATCGCCACGCCATCCTGTTTATCGACGAAATCCACACGGTCGTCGGAGCAGGCGCCGCATCGGGCGGTACGCTCGATGCATCGAACTTGCTCAAGCCGGCGCTCAGCAATGGCCAGCTCAAATGCATCGGCGCCACCACTTACACCGAATACCGCGGTATTTTCGAGAAGGACAATGCGCTGAGCCGGCGCTTCCAGAAGATCGACGTGGCCGAGCCGAGCATCGAGCAGACGGTGGAGATCCTCAAGGGCCTCAAGAGCCGCTTCGAGGAGCATCATGGCGTCAAGTACACGGCTGCTGCCCTGTCGACCGCTGCCGAGCTGGCCGCCAAGTACATCAACGACCGCCATTTGCCGGACAAGGCCATCGATGTGATCGATGAAGCGGGCGCTGCGCAGAAGATCCTGCCCAAATCGCGCCAGAAAAAGACCATCGGCAAGCCGGAAGTGGAAGAAATCGTGGCGAAGATCGCGCGGATTCCGCCCAAGAATGTGTCGAGCGATGATCGCAATGCGCTCAAGACGCTGGATCGCGACCTGAAAAATGTCGTGTTCGGTCAGGACAAGGCAATCGATGCACTGGCCACCGCCATCAAGATGGCCCGCGCCGGCCTTGGCAACCCGCAAAAGCCGATCGGCTCCTTCCTGTTTTCCGGCCCCACCGGTGTCGGCAAGACCGAAGTGGCACGGCAGCTGGCGTACACGCTAGGGATTGAGCTGATCCGCTTCGATATGTCCGAATATATGGAGCGGCACGCGGTCAGTCGTCTGATCGGCGCGCCGCCCGGCTATGTCGGTTTTGATCAGGGTGGCTTGTTGACTGAGGCCATTACCAAGCATCCCTATGCGGTGTTGCTGCTCGACGAGATCGAAAAAGCCCATCCGGATATCTTCAATGTGCTGCTGCAGGTGATGGACCATGGCACGCTGACCGACAACAACGGTCGCAAGGCGGACTTCCGCAATGTGATCATCGTCATGACCACCAATGCCGGCGCCGAGTCGCTCAACAAGAGCAGTATCGGCTTCACCAGCAACAAGGCGGTCGGGGACGAATTGGCCGAGATCAAGCGCCTGTTCACGCCGGAATTCCGTAACCGCCTCGATGCCACCATCAGCTTTGGCCCGTTGACGCCGGAAATCATCCTGCAGGTGGTGGATAAATTCTTGATGCAACTGGAGAGCCAGCTACACGAGAAGAAGGTCGAAGTGCATTTCAGCGATGCGCTGAAGGCCTATCTGTCCAAGAAGGGATTCGATCCGCTGATGGGTGCACGGCCGATGTCGCGGCTGATCCAGGACACCATACGCAAGGCGCTGGCCGACGAGTTGCTGTTTGGTCGCCTGGCGGGCGGTGGCGAGGTCACCATCGATCTGGGCAGCGATGATCAGGTGGTATTGAACTTCCAGGAAGTGGCCGAACCGGCTTAGTCCCATGGTTCAGGCGATACGCGGCCCCATCTGAGCATGGGGCCGTTTGTTTTGGTGAATGAGCTTGGCGCGCGCGCCATGTCGTGATTCAATCCGGCGCGAATTTTTCTGGATGCCCCGATGGCCAACCGACTTAGCAAGATAGTGACCCGTACCGGCGATGATGGCAGCACCGGCCTTGGCGATGGCAGCCGGGTGTCCAAAGCCAGTCATCGTATCCAGGTGCTGGGCGAGCTCGACGAGCTCAACAGCCATCTTGGCATGGCGCTGGCTGAAGCCCTGCCGGACACGGTGCGCGATTGCCTGATTATCGTACAGCACGATCTGTTCGATCTGGGTGGCGAGCTGTGCATTCCCGGCCGCATCGCCTTGGTCGAGGCACATCTGCTGCGGCTGGAGGAGCAGGTGGGCGTGCACAATGCCAACTTGTCGCCCTTGAAGGAATTCATTCTCCCCGGCGGCTCGCGTGCTGCAGCTGCCCTGCATGTGGCGCGGACCGTGTGCCGGCGCGCCGAGCGCGAACTGGTGGCGCTGGCTGGAAACGAGGCGGTGTCGCCACTGGCGCCGCGCTATCTGAATCGCCTGTCCGACTTGCTGTTTGTATTGGCACGCTGCGCCAATGTGGCGGCCGGCGTGCCGGATGTATGCTGGCAACCGGGGCGCAATGCGGCATGAGTGTGACGATACGCCACGCTGTGGCTGCTGATAGCCCGCTGATTGCCGCCTTGTCGATGCAGGTGTGGCTCGATACCTATGCCATTGACGGCATCAACTCTGCCATAGCCGGCTTTGTATTTTCCTCGTTTACCGATGCAGAGCAGCTGGCGCGCCTGAACGACCCGACGCAACAGCGCATCGTTGCCGAGCGCGATGGCAATCTTCTGGGCGTGCTGACGCTGCATCGCGATGCGCTGTGCCCTTGCGACCCGGCCTTGCGCCATGAGCTGGACGCGGTGTATGTGTCGCGCCATGCGCAGCGCCAAGGCATTGGTGCACGCCTGCTGGCGCGGGCGGCCGAGATGGCGCGCCGCGACGGCGCCAAGGCGCTGTGGCTGACAGTGTGGCATCGCAACGCCCGGGCGCTGGCGTTTTACGATGCCTTGGGCTGGCAGCGCATAGGCGAAACCGATTTCGTCATCGATGGCACGCCGCATCGCAATATCGTGTTTCGTTTCGACTTGCAGCGCCCGGCAGAGCACGCATCGTGATGCAGGCCTTGGCAAAGCTGCTGTTCGACATGGACTGGCTATTCCTGGTCGGCACTGCCGCCTTTTCGGTATCAGGCTATCTGATCGGGGTGAAAAAACGCTTCGATCTGCTTGGCGTGTTGATCGTGGCGGTGCTCACTGCCATCGGCGGCGGCATCATCCGCGATGTTCTGCTCAATCGCATTCCGGTGATTTTTTTCGACGCCAGCTCGCTCTGGGTGATTGTCGCCACCTTGCTGGCCAGCTGGGCGGCTAGCCTGCACAAGGTTTACGGCCCCGGCATGCATAGGCTGTTCATCGTCTGCGATTCAATTGGCTTGATTGCATTCAGCCTTGCCGGCGCACAGCTGGGCATCCATTACGGGCTCAATCTGTTCGGTGTGGTGTTTATCGGCTTTGTTTCGGCGGTCGGCGGCGGCATCGTGCGCGACATGATGGTGAACGATGTGCCCTTTATCCTGCACAAGGATGTGTATGGCACGGTGTCGATGCTGGTGGCAGGTCTCCTCTATGCCGCGTCGCGCTGGCATCTGGATGGCACGGTACTGGTGTGGTGTTTGTTTGCGGCAGGATTGTCGATCCGCCTGATTGCCCACGCGCGCGATCTGCGCCTGCCCAAGGTGTAGGGGCGTCTTTCCACCCCGCAGCGGCGGCGCGGCGTCGTCAGTGTGTAAACGGGATTGGTTTACGGCCTTGCGCTGGTAAAATACGACGATGTTGACCCTGCCAACCGATTTCGACGCTGCGTGTAGCTGGTTTGCCCAGCGCCTCGATACCGCCCGACAGCCGGCTTCCTCTGATATCCATATTGATGGCGATACCACTCCCGCTGCGGTGCTGGTTCCCATCATCCTGCATGCCAGCGGCGCCACCGTGCTGTTCACCAAGCGTACCGAGCGCCTGGCCAAGCATGCGGGTCAGATCAGTTTTCCTGGTGGACGCATGGAGCTCGAGGAAACGCCCGAACAGGCCGCCTTGCGCGAAACCGCCGAAGAAGTGGGTCTGGCTGAGCACTTTATCTGCCCGGTGGGCCGGCTGGCGCACTACACCACCATCAGCCGCTACCGGGTGACACCGGTGGTGGCCATGGTGAAACCGGGGTTTGAATTGACCCTGCAGGCCGACGAAGTGGCCGAGGCCTTCGAGGTACCGCTGGCCTGGCTGCTCGACCGGAGCAACTTTCGCGAGAAAGGGCTGAACCTGCCCGAGAACCGCCTGGTCAGCTATGCGCTGGACTGGCAGGGCAAGATCATCTGGGGGGCGACGGCAGGGATGTTGATGATGTTGTACAAGACTTTGATAGACGAGGAAAAACCATGAGCGCTGCGAATGCCGTACTCACCACCGAGCGCTTGACGCTGGAACCGATCACCGAAGCCCATGCCGCGCAGCTGTTTGCCGGCCTGTCCAATCCCAACCTTTACCAGTTCATCCCGCAAGAGCCGCCGGCCAGCGTCGAAGCCCTGGCAGCACGCTACAAGCGCCTGGAAAGCCGTAGTTCGCCCAGTGGTGACGAATGGTGGCTGAATTGGGCGGTGCGTCTGACTGATGGCGAATATGTGGGCTATGTGCAGGCAACGGTGGATGAGGACAATGCCGCCATCCTCGGCTGGACCATGTTTACCGCCCATCAGCGCCGCGGCTATGCCACCGAAGCGTTGCGCCGCTTGTGCACCCATCTGGAAGGCCCGTTTATGGCCGAGGAATTCAAGGCCTTTGTCGATACCCGTAACAAGGCATCGGTGGGTTTGGTGGAAAAACTCGGCTTCAAGCTGGTGAAAACCATCCCGAATGCCGACAACTTCAAGGGCAGCAAGAGCGACGAATACCAGTACAGCCTGGTGCCGGAAAGCGTAGCCAAGGCGGCCAAAGCCGCCCCCAAGGGTCGCCGGTGAGCGGCGCCGCGCCTGCGCCGCGCGATGGCGACGACGTTGTCGTCGCCTATACCGATGGCGCCTGCAAGGGCAACCCCGGCCCCGGCGGCTGGGGCGCCTTGCTGGTTTACAAGGGCCGCGAAAAAGAGCTGTTTGGCGGCGAGCGCGACACTACCAATAACCGCATGGAGCTGATGGCGGTGATCATGGCGCTGGAAAGCCTGATCCGCCCGTGCAAGGTCAAGGTCTGGCTTGATTCGCAATATGTGAAGAATGGCATCGAGAGCTGGATACACGGCTGGAAGCGCAATGGCTGGAAAACCGCCGACAAGAAGCCGGTGAAGAATGCCGAGCTATGGCAAAGGCTGGATCAGGCACGCAGCCAGCACCAGGTCGAATGGGCCTGGGTCAAGGGCCACGCCGGCCACGCCGGCAATGAACGCGCCGATGGTCTGGCCAATCGTGGTGTGGAGTCGATCCGGTGAGCATTGACCTGGCGTTGCGCCCGGCTAGCGTAGCCGACGCTGAAGCATTGTTCGCCTTCGAAATGGCCAATCGCCACTATTTCGAGCGCTTTATCAATAGTCGCGGCGATGCCTTTTATACCCCGGAGGCGGTAGCTGCCTCCTTGCGCACCCTGGAGGCGGATCGTGAGGCGGATCGCGGCTATGCCTTTTTGGTGTGGCGCGGGCCGGCGGTAGTGGCCAGGGTCAATTTCACCAGCGTCGAGCGCAAGCTGTTTCATAGTGCCAGCCTCGGTTACCGGGTAGCCGAAAGCGAGGCAGGACGTGGGGTGACCAGTTCGGCGGTAGCGCAGGCGATGGCACTGGCCTTTACCGATTTGCGTTTGTGGCGGGTCGAGGCGACGGTGGCCGAATTCAATCGCGGCTCGCAGCGGGTGCTGGAGAAAAACGGCTTCCAGCGCTTTGGCCTGGCACGACGCGCGTTTTTGCAAGGTGGGGCCTGGCAGGATCTGGCCTATTACGAATGCCATGCGGAGCATGATCGATGGACCAAAGCGTAAGCCTGCACCCGTTCACCGAAGCCGAGCGCCCTTTGCTGCGCGCCTTGGCCGAACTGTATTCCTACGATTTCTCCGAGATGACCGGCTGGGCACTGAAGGAAAATGGCCTGTTTCTCGATGAGGAGAAATTCCAGCGCTATTTCATCGATATCCATCGCGCCTTTCTGATCCGCCATGGCGGCGTGCCGGCCGGCTTTGCCATGGTCGACAACAAGAGCCAGCTCGATGGTCGCGAAGGCGTGCACGATGTGCTGCAGTTCTTTGTGTTGCGCAGCGTGCGGCGGCACGGGGTGGGGGCGCGGGCAGCACATGCGCTGTTCGATCGGTTTCCCGGCAGCTGGGAGGTGCGGCAGATTGCCGAGAATACCGGCGCTCAGGCGTTCTGGCGGCGGGCAATTGGCGACTACACGGCTGGCAACTATCAGGAGTCGACCTGGCAGGATGAGGATGGCAGCGGCGTGGTGCAGAGCTTTAAGGCGCCTGCCGCGCCTTAGGAAGGTGCTGATCGCGTCGACGACTTAACTGGCATGGTCGGCCCCGGGAAAACCGGGTTTTATGCAGTAGCGCGTAAATCGTTGATCATGCCTTGCTTCACGCCGATCCATCGGAACCGCGCCATGGGGTGCGACCGTGGATGGGTTCAGCGCCTCCCTGGCGGGGAGGCGGGCAGGGTGGCGCGCAGTTGCAGCATCGCCTGCTCACGGTTGACCTCACCTTGCGTGAGGCTTTTATAGTCAGCGTCAATTTGGCAGACAGCAAGGGCAAATCCGTGAGTTCCGCATTCTTTGGCAAGAACCGCCAGGCCAGCCAGGCGTTTATCCTGATCACCGTGTTTCTCGATGTGCTGGGCATCGGCCTGATCATTCCGGTGTTGCCGGCCTTGATCGGTACCTTTACCCATAGCCCGGACGAGCAATCGCACTGGTACGGCATTCTGGCTGCCATGTATGGCGTGATGCAGTTCTTCTGCACCCCGGCGCTGGGCGCGCTCAGCGATCGGTTCGGCCGCCGGCCGGTGTTGCTGCTGTCGATCTTCGGCCTCGGTGTCAGCCTGTTTACCCATGCGCTGGCGACATCCTTGCTGACCTTGTTGTTGATCCGCATCGTCAGCGGCGGCACCGCCGCCAGTTTTTCGGTGGCCAATGCCTATATCGCCGATATCACCGAGCCGGAACAGCGTGGCAAGGCCTATGGCATGCTCGGTGCGGCCTTCGGCATGGGCTTTATTTTTGGCCCGATGCTGGGTGGCTTGCTCAGCGGCCATGATGTGCGTACCCCCTTCTTCGTTGCCGGCGGCCTGGCCATTCTCAACTGGTGTTACGGCTATTTTGTGTTGCCGGAATCCTTGCCGCCCGAGCGTCGCAACCCGTTTTCGTTCAAGCGGGCCAATCCTTTCTCGGCCTTGCTGAATCTGGGGCGGATGAAGGGGGTGGGCGGCTTGATCTTTGTGTTCGCCTTGTCGGTATTTGCCCAATTCATCCTGCAGACCACCTGGGTGCTGTACACCAGCTACCGCTTTCACTGGACGCCGCGCGATAACGGCATCGCGCTGTTTGTCGTTGGCCTCACCGGCGCAGTGGTGCAGGGCGGCTTGCAAAGCCGGCTGCTCAAGCTGTTCGGTGAGCAAAAGCTGGTGTTGGCGGGTTTTGCCTCGGCCACCATGGCGTATTTTCTGTACGGCACCATCACCGAGGGCTGGATGATGTATCTGGTGATCTTCGCCAATATGCTCAGCTTTGCCACCGGGCCTGCCTTGCAGGCAATCGTATCCAAGGCGGTGCCAGCCACCGAGCAGGGGCTTACCCAGGGTTCGCTCAATGCGATCAACAGCCTGGCGATCATCTTCGGGCCGCTGATCGGCACCACCATCCTGGCGCGAGTGGGGCATCTCGATACGCATGACTGGCGCATGGGTGCGAGTTTCTATCTGTGCGCCGTGCTGCAGGGTCTGGCGTTGCTGCTGGCCTGGTGGCATTTTCGCAATGAGCGGCAGCGCGCAACCGCCACGGCCGCGTCGCCCGCCGCACCGGCTGACTAGCGCATAAGCCGCAACACCGGAAGACGGCTGGCTGCTAGTCTTGCGGCTTTGTCTTGCGGATTGTTGCCATGCCCCGGTTATCCCGCCGCCTGTCTGGCGCCCTGCTGATCCTGCTGTCGGCAGCGTGCTTTGGTGTCATGCCGCTGTTTGGCCGCCTGGCCTATGCCAGCGGTGCCGACACCCAGGCAGTACTGATGCTGCGTTTCGCGATTGCCGCTGCCTGCCTGGCGGCGGTCATGGTGTGGCGGCGCGAGCCGTGGCCGCGCGGCAAGCTGGCACTGGGCTTGCTGGCGATGGGGGGCGTGGGTTATGCCGGCCAGGCATTTTGCTATTTCAGCGCGCTCAACCATGCCAGCGCCTCGCTGACGGCGCTGCTGCTGTATACCTTTCCGGTGATCGTCACCCTGATCGCGGCGTTGTGGCTGCATGAGCCCTTGACGCAACGCAAGCTGGCAGCCCTGGGCATGGCGACGCTGGGCTTGGCGCTGACTGTGGGCAATGCCCTCAATGGCTCGCCGCTCGGCATTACCTTTGGCCTGGGCGCGGCATTGATCTACTCGGTGTATATCGCGGTGGGCACCAAGCTGACGCCAAAGGCCGGTGCCTTGCCCAGCTCCACCGTGGTGATGTTCGGTGGCGCCATCACCTTTGCCCTGGCTGCTGCGCTGCACAAGCCGGCGCTACCGCACACTGCGGTGGGTTGGCTGGCCGTGGTCGCCATCGGCGTATTGTGTAGCGTGGTAGCCGCACTGGCGTTCTTTGCCGGCTTGGCCCGGGTAGGTGCATCGGAAGCGGCCATGCTGTCGACCTTCGAGCCGGTGGTCACCATTTCTGCGGCTTATTTGCTGCTCGATGAACGACTGACGGCGTGGCAACTCGGTGGTGGCGCGGTTATCATCGCCGCCGTTCTGCTGTTGGCGCGTGCGCCGGCAGCCAATACCATGCCAGAATAGCGCCGGCCCCAACCGGTATGGCTGATAGAGCCAGACCGGATCGGACAGGCAATACCCCAGCCCCTAGGCGGGCACTCTTTACCGCCGCATTGCGCGCAACAAGGAAGCTCCATGTATCAGGAAGTCAAACCGCTGCACCCGGCCGAACACGGCGAACTCAAGCTCAAGCAAGTCGACAACTACGGTTTTGCCTCCCAGGCCCATGCTGTGCCGGTAGTCGGCCCGGAGTTCGGCGATGTATCGCGTGAATATGTCATCGCCTTTGCCCAGACCGGCGAGAACGACTACGCCGCACTGGCCATGCTGGGTTTCCGCCAGCAGGAAAACCTGTTCGTTGCTGCCGATGGCAAGTGGGATGCCCGCTATGTGCCGGTGTTCCTGCGCCGCTATCCGTTTATCACCAGCGAAGTCGAGGGTGGCGATGCCATCGTCTGTATCGACGAAGTGGGTGCCCGCGATCTGAGCAGCCCGGACGGCATGCCGCTGTTCGAAAACGGCCAGCCGACCGATTCGACCAAGCAGATGGCCGAGATCCTGTTCCGCCTGCGCGACGATGCCAACCGCGACAAGGTGTGGATCAAGGAAATCGTTGATGCCGGCCTGCTCAAATCGGTATCGGCCAGTGCCGAATTGCCCGGTGGCGAAACGGTGAATATGGACGGCATGTTTGTCATCGACGAAGACAAGCTGCGCGAGATTCCCGCTGACAAGGCAGCCGACTGGTTGAAGCGCGGTCTGCTGTCGCTGGTCTACGCACACCTGTTCTCGCTGGGCAATCTCAATGCCCTGAGCGAGCGTCTGGTCAAGCGCAATAGCAACTGATCGCTGGCGGCTAGCCACAAAAGGGCGGCTTCGGCCGCCCTTTTGCTTGTACGGCCCCGCTTATTGAGTGTTTATGCAGATACCCATCATCGCCGAAGAGCGCCACTTCTTGCTGGTGGACAAGCCGGCCGGCCTTGCCTGCCACCGTGACGCCGATGGCACGCCGGCCTTGCTTGACCGGGTGCGCGAGCAGACCGGCATTGGCGGCCTGCATCTGGTGCATCGGCTCGACAAACTGACCTCGGGCTTGTTGCTGCTGGCGCGCGATGCCGCTGGTGCGGCGCTACTGGGCGAGCAGTTCGCCGGCCGCGCGATCGGCAAGTTCTATCTTGCGCTGTCGGACAAGGCACCTGCCAAGAAGCAAGGCATGCTGCGCGGCGACATGGAGAAGGGGCGCAATGGCAGCTGGCGCCTGAGCCAGCAATGCCACGATCCGGCGCTGACCCAGTTTTTCTCCCATGGCCTCGGTGGCGGGCGGCGCCTGTTCGTGGTGCGGCCCCTGACCGGACGTACCCATCAGATCCGGGTGGCGCTGAAGGCGCTGGGCAGCCCGATTCTTGGCGACGTGCGCTATGGCGGTGCAGCGGCCGATCGTGGCTATCTGCACGCCTATGCGCTGGATTTTTGCCTGGATGGCGTGGACTTTCGCTACCGCTGCCCACCAGCCTATGGTGAAGCCTGGCCTTCTCTCTCCGACTGGCCGGCGCTGACCGAGCCGTGGGGCCTGCCCTGGCCGGCCGCGCCGGGACGCAGGCCGGCGGTCAATGCTGAGAGCCCGGGCGAGCCGGGCTAGTCGATGCGCTGGCCGGCGGCATCGGCCTCATCGGCCAGGGTGCCGGCGCGGCTGAAGAACTGCTCGGGTGTCTCGCTCGGCTGCCAGGCCGGTGGCACGACGGTGCTTACCCGCACATCGGCCGGAATATGCGGCGAGAAGCGGTGTGCTTCGCTGTACATATCCAGGGTGAAATAGGCGGCACCGGCGGCGGCGGTCAGCAGCACCAGCTGCAGCGGTCGGCGACTGCCCTGGCTGCACAGGCGCAGGTGCGCATAGAGCCATAGCGCCGCCAGGGCGGTAAAGCTGGCCGGGTACAGCCAGCCGGGCAGCCACAACAGGCTCAGTGGCTCGACCACGCTGTCGAGCAGCAGCACGGCAGCCAGCACGACCATCGACACCACCGCCAGATGCGTGGGGTAGTGATGATGCTTTACCAGCAGGCGCGAACTGAGCGCCCAGCCACCGGCCCACACCAGCATGCCGATTGCCAACGCCAGCAGCGGCATGGCCTGATTCAGCGGCGACAGGATATCGGTTTCGTGCAGCCAGCTTTGCACGCTGAGCACCAACAGGGCGAGCAGATAAAGGCCGAAAGCCAGCTGCGGTCGCTCCAGCCGCGCGCGCCAGTCATAGCGTGCCGGCGCCTCGGCATGGGCCACCTGATAGTCGGCGGTGCGAAAACGCAGCCGGGTATCGCCGACATGGACCACCGCATCCTGGTCCACCCGCCAGTGTTGCTGCGGCTTACCAGCAACGGTAAATGCGCCGGCCGATGCCAGGCTGCTCAGCTGCAAGCCGTCGTCGTGCACGAGTAGCTGCAAGTGCTCGGCGCCGAGTTTGGGGTCGTCGATGATCACATCATTGCCATAGCCGCGCCCAATGGTGACGCTGGGGCCGGCGAGGCGGTGGCGGTGCTCGACCCGGCCGGCGCGGTCCAGCTCTTCGATAAACAGGGTATTCATTGCATGGCCTCCACATAGCGGCGGGCAAAGCGCATGGCATTGTCGCGGCTCACGCCATTGACACGCACCGAGCTGATCACCGCTTCCTGGCCGTCATCGCTGCGCGCCACCTTGAGGGCCAGATCGTACAGGCCGGCCAGCTTGCGATAGCTGCGCAGGCAAAGCGCAGTGCGCATCACCCCGCCGCGCTGGGCCAGGGCGCCGTGTTCGCAGACAAAATTGCCAAGCTCGTCCGGATTGCCGACGGCGCCATCCGGTGAGGCCTTGGCGACGCCGTTGACCAGCTCGCCAAACGCCAGCCTGCCCAACTCGCCGCGGCCGAACCACTGATGCTGCAGGGCGATATCGCCGGTGCTGAAGTTCTCGTCCAGAAACAGCGCGTCCTGATTGCCGCACTGGTAGGCGGCTTGCTTGTAACGCTGCTTGTCGTGGCCATCGGACTCGCCCCAGCAGCGCAGATAGCTGGCGAACTGGCCGGGCAGGCGATAGCGCCCCAGCGGGTGTTGCGGTAGTGGCTGCGCCAGCAGGGCGTTCATTACCCGGTCTTGATGCGCCAGGAGCTGGCTGCGCAACACCGCACGCCGGTCTGCACCGGCCGGCGCCTGCTTGAGCAGGTCCGTCACGCTGCTGGCCGGCACCAGAAACGACACGCCATCGCCTTCCTTGGCTACATTCACGCCGACCAGCTGGCCATCGGCATCGATGGCCGGCCCGCCGCTCATGCCGGGGTTGATGGCACCGGTGTAGTGCACGCGATCGTAAAAGGTGTAGCCGATCAGGCCGTTATTAGTGCCCTCGACAATGGTGAAATCCAGATCATTGGGCACACCAAAGGAATACACGCGCAGGCCCTGTGCCGGCAGGTTGGCAGCAAGGGAAAAGCCGCTGGACAAGGGCTGCTCCGGTACCAGTACCGCCAGATCGTGAATGGCATCGAAGGCTTGCAGGCTGGCGCCCATGGTCTTGCCACTGACCAGGCGCAATTCGATGCGGTGCTGTTTGGGCGCCAGCACCAGACGCGAAATCACATGGTAATTGGTGACCAGACGCTTGCCGCCCTCTACCGCAAAGCCGGAGCCATAGCCGATGCGGCTGCCGGCCGACAGATTGATCACCCGTACTTGAACTACCCGGTCCTTGAAGCGCTCGAACACCTCCTCGGTGCCGGGGGCGGCATGCAGTGACAGGGCGGCGCTGCATAGCAGCAGGCATTGCAACAGGCGCAACAGGGCAGGAAACGACATGGGCGACTCAAGACGGCGTAAAGGCGGCATTCTAGCCGGATAACGCGCCTGTCATCAGGTATTGGCCCATGCAGGCCTTTGCGCTATCTTGCGCGATACGGCCCGACATCAATCAATGGAGAAACGTCGTGGGACTCTGGAACAAGCTTACCAATGAATTTATCGATATCGTCGAATGGACCCAGGATCGCAGCGATATCCTGGTGCATCGCTTCGAGCGCTATCAGAACGAAATCAAGAATGGCGCCAAACTCACCGTGCGCCCCGGCCAGCTGGCCGCAATGGTCAATGAAGGCCAGCTCGGCAAAGACCAGGTGGCCGATGTATTCGGCCCCGGCATGTATGAGCTGAGCACGCAGAATCTGCCGATTCTCGCCACCCTCAAGGGCTGGAAATATGGCTTCAACTCGCCATTCAAGGCCGAGGTGTATTTCTTCAATACTACCAAGTTCACCGATCTGAAGTGGGGCACGGCCGGGCCGGCCACCATGCGCGATCCGGAATTCGGCGCGGTACGGGTTACGGCTTTCGGTATCTACAGCATCCGCATTCACGATGCCAAGACCTTCCTGGTCGATATCGTCGGCACCCAGGGCGATTTTTCGGTGGCTGATATCGAGGCCAATCTGCGCGGCAAGGTCGGGGTGCGCATCAAGGAAGTAATGCCCTCGATTGGCGTGCCGGTGATCGATCTGGAAAGCCATGTCACCGAAGTCGGCGAAAAGATCCGCGAGAAAATCGCCGAAGATTTCGTCAAGCTCGGGCTGGAACTGTGCGAAGTGCAGGTGCAGGACATCGGCCTGCCGGAAGAAGTCGAGCGCGCCATCGACCAGCAAGGCGCCATGCGTGCCATCGGCAATATGCAGAACTTTGCCCAATACCAAGCCGCACAGGCGATTCGCGACGCGGCCAGCAACCCGGGCATGCCCGGCATGATCATGGGCATGGGGGTGGGTGGCTCGATGGCGCAGGGCATGGGCCAGCTGTTCCAGCAGACCGGCGAAGTCAGCGGCGGGATCTCCGGCACTGCGCCGGCAGCCGCTCCGGCACCGGTAGTGCCGCCGCCGATTCCGGGTGCGGTGTCTTACTTTGTGGCGGTCAACGGCCAGCAGACCGGCCCGTTTGATCTGGCCACCCTGCAAGGTCAGCAGGCTGGTGGCAGCCTCAACCGCGACAGCCTGGTGTGGAAGCAGGGCATGGCGGCTTGGGGCAAGGCCGGAGAGCAGGCCGATCTGGCTGGCCTGTTTGCCAATACCCCGCCGCCCTTGCCGCAGTAATCAAGCCGTAGTCGGCCAAGGCCGTCGCCAGTGCGACGGCCTTTTCGCTGCTTGAATGCAGGTGGCGAACAGCTGGTTTCGCTACGCGACAGCTAACCGGGAAATGCCCGATTCTGGACCCCTTCAATATGACCACCACGTTTTATCCCTGCACATCGTGTGGCGCCAAACTCGAATATGCGCCGGGCCAGCATGCGCTCAAGTGCCCCTACTGTGGCGCCGAAAATGCCATCGAGGCGGCTGCGCCAGAAGCGGCTGCCGAGGCAGTCGAAGAGCTGGACTTCAAGGCCTATCTGGCAAAGCAGGCTGGCAACGAGCCAACGCTGGAGCGGCAAACGGTAAAGTGCCCCGGCTGCGGCGCGGCCAGCCAGTTGCCGCCCAATGTCACCGCTGATCGCTGCCCTTTCTGTGCCGCGCCGTTGATTGCCAGCGCCGCCTACACCCAACGCACCATCCAGCCCAAGGCGGTGGCGCCGTTCGATATCAATGAGCGCGATGCGCGCAGTCGTTTCAAGAACTGGATCGATGGCCTGTGGTTTGCGCCGAATGCGCTGAAAAAAGCCCATCGCGCCGAAAACGGTCTCAAGGGTATCTATCTGCCCTACTGGACCTATGACGCCAATACCCAGACCCCCTATGTGGGCGAGCGCGGCGATGTGTATTTCGAAACCGAAACCTATACCGAAGACGGCGAGCGCAAGACGCGGCAGGTAGAGCGGGTGCGCTGGTGGCCGGTGAGCGGCAATGTGTCGGTCAGCTTTGACGACGTGCTGGTACCGGCTTCCAGCTCGGTGCCGCGCAATTATGCGGCCGAGCTGGCGCCGTGGCGCCTTGACCGGCTGCAACCGTATCGCGAGGATTTCCTGTCCGGCTTTACCGTCGAGGCCTACCAGCTCGGCCTGGAGCCCGGTTTTGGCGAAGCACAGAAGCAGATGGTGCCGGAAATCGAGCAGGCGATCTGCCACGATATCGGCGGCGACCGCCAGCGCGTGGTCAGCATGGTGCCCAGCTACTACGATGTGACGTTCAAGCACATCCTGCTGCCGATCTGGCTATCGAGCTACCGCTATGGCGACAAGACCTACCGCTTTCTGGTCAATGGCCAGACCGGCACGGTACAGGGCGAGCGCCCCTATTCGGCCTGGAAGATCGCCGGCGCCGTGGCCTGGGGCGTGGCCATCGTGCTCGTGGTGCTGAAGCTGATGCACAAGATTTGATAGCTGGAGCCGGGCCGGCCGTGCCTGGGCATTTCAGGCGGCAAAGCCGGCCAGATCCAAGTGACGGCTGGCTTCGCCAACCAGCTCACCTATCAATAGCTCGTCGATATCGGCTTCCAGCTGCCGTGCATTGCCCACGCGACCGGTGAGGCTGATGCGCGGCAGGCCGTCTTCTACTATCAGCTCCGACTCGCCGGCGCAGGCGCGGCAGAACAGCGCACCGCCATTCAATTGCTGCCGGCGCACGGCAATCGGCGCATGGCAGCCTGGGCAGGCCTGCAAGGGTATGCCGCTTTCGCTGTGGCCGATGATATGGTTGAGCGCGCCACCCTGGCCAAGACGCAGCAGGCGGGAGCCAGCTTCGGGGCAGAACTGGCTGCCCAGATTCGCTTCGATAATGCCGAGCACCTTGTCCAGCGGCATGCCGGCGCGATACGGGCGGCTGCTGCTCATGGCGTCGAACGCATCACAGACGCCGACGATGCGTGCATCCAGCGCAATCTCGCTGCCCTTGAGCCCGGCCGGGTAGCCGCGCCCGTCAGGCGTCTCATGGTGTTGCACCACCGCAGCGAGGACCATGCTGCTGAGCGGATGGGCGCTGAGCAAACGGGCGCCGATATCGGGATGGGTCTTGATCACCGCATATTCGTCGTCGCTGAGCTTGTCGCGCTTGTTCAAGATGGCATCGGGCACGCCGATCTTGCCCAGATCATGCAGAAAGCCGCCCAGGGTGATGCGGGCAATATCGGCATCCGGCAAGTCCATATCAATGGCGACGGTGCGCGCGAACTGTGATACCCGCCACAGATGGCCGCCGGTATACGGGTCGCGCGCTTCGACCATGGTGGCCAACAGGTAGAGGCTCTTCAACAGCGGTTCGACTAAAGATGTGCTTGGCATGGGGCTCTCCGTTCGGTCCGGATCAGGGGCGGCAGGCCTTGGGCAAGGCGCTGTTCGACGGCGACTGCAGCAGGTGCGCCGTGCACGCGAGGCTTTCAGCATAGACTCCCCGCCACGCAAGGGGAGCGGTTAGAATCGGCGCCCGCCGTCATGCCTCGTTTGGATCATTGCATGCTGTTTGTCATCTCTCCTGCCAAAACCCTCGATTTTGAAACGCCGGCGCATATCGCGAAGCACAGCCAGCCTGCCTTTATCGAGCAATCGGCCCAATTGATCGATATCCTGCGGGCTAAAACGCCCGCCGATATCGCCAGCCTGATGACCGTGTCGGACAAGATTGCCGCGCTCAATGTCGCGCGCTACCAGGCGTGGTCGCCGCGCTTTACCGCCAGCAATAGCAAGCAGGCCTTATTGGCGTTTATGGGCGATGTGTACGAAGGGCTGGACGCCGCCAGCCTCAGCGAGGCTGATCTGGACTATGCGCAGCAGCATCTGCGCATCCTGTCTGGCCTCTATGGCCTGTTGCGGCCCTTGGATTGGATGCAACCCTATCGCCTGGAAATGGGTACGCGCCTTGCCAATGCGAAAGGCAGCAATCTGTATGCGTTCTGGGGCGAGACGCTGACTGACGCTCTCAATGCGAATCTGGCCAGGCAAAAGCATAAGGTGCTGGTCAATCTGGCGTCTGATGAGTACTTCAAAGCGGTCAAACCCAAGCAGCTGAAGGGCCGGCTGCTGCAATGCGTGTTTGAAGATGGCAAGGCCGGCAAGTACAAGATCATCAGCTTTTATGCCAAGCGGGCGCGCGGCCTGATGGCGCGCTTTGCCGTGCAGAACCGCATTGATGAACCACAGGCGCTGCAGGCGTTCAACAGCGAGGGCTATCGCTTTGTGTCAGAGTCGAGCGACGAGGGGCGCTATCTGTTCCGGCGCGATATTGATCAGATGCCTCAGAGCTGATCGAGCGATTTGCCGTTGTGGCTGATGCTGGCCTTGCCATCGCTGCTGAAGTTGAGCGCAATCATTTCGCCCCGGCCGCCGCTGCTCAGCAGATGGCGGTACTTCTCCACAATGGCGTCCGCGGCAGCCTGGGAGGTAGCGCCTTCCATTTCCTGGTAGTAGGGGGCGAGCTTGCTTAGCCCAACCAGATGGGAAGACAGGGCGGCGGCGGTACGCATGGTTCGCTCCATGGTCGGTTCGCGGCTAAGCGCCTGCTTGAAGGCTTCCGCGTGCGAATAGCTGGCAGGCAATTGCAGCGCGCCATTTTCGTCGTAGCTGACGCTGGCAGGTGGACTGGGGATGCCATTGCGGGCCAGGAAGCCGGGCATATGGCTGGAGATGTACCCGGTCAGTGCGTCGACATTTTTCCGACTTGGCAGAAGTAGCGGTAACTCGTCGAGGTTAACCGGGCCGTTTGGCTTGAAGTAGTTCTCCAGGTCCATTGGCATGGTGCCATGGTTGGTGTCGACCATTACTACACTGCTCGCCACATTATCTTCCGCCGCCAGGCGTGCGCGTGCGGCGGCAGAAATACTGACCGTGGCGGCGTCTTTTGCCGTCGTTGCGGCTGTGCTTGGCTTGATGCTGTCTGCTCGATAGCTCGACAAGGCGGCAAAGGCTGGGCGCGATAGTGGCTGGATGGACATGGGCGTCTCCGTATTGGCTCGGCGTTGTGCAGAAGCAAACACCAAGCCAAGCCGCTAGGCACAGTCGGCGCCTGTGCTACCAGTCCAAGCTGCCCCGACCGATTTCCACCACCTGGCCGCCCACCCTGATCGCGCCATCTTGGCTAACTGTCAGCGATAGCCGGTTGGGCCGGCCGATAAAGTCGCCTTGTTCCACCCGCGCATCCAGCGCCACACCAGGATGGCGCGCCCGCCACCAGCCGCCCAGATTGGCGCAAGCGGAGCCGGTGCCGGGGTCTTCGCCCAGCGAGCCGTTCTGTACCCAGAAAAAGCGCACGGCAAAGCCTTGCGCCGTGCGGGCAAACACATAGGCGGTCAGTCCGCCCGGATTGGCGGCATGGCGAGCCAGCAGGTCGGCATTGGACTGGATACGGCCCAGCAAGGCAGGGTCGCGC
>NZ_JAYRLZ010000025.1:0-26248 GCF_041904975.1 Chitinimonas sp.
GGCGAGCCTGGGGCTGTATACGGTGGCCGAGGGGGTAGAGGATGCGCAAACCCTGGCGCAGCTGATCGAGCTGGGTTGCGACCGTGGCCAGGGTTACTACTGGTCACCGGCACTGGCGCCGCAAGAGTTTGCTGCGTTTGTACGCCGGCATCGTGCCGGTGAGCAAGCGATCGATCATTACGATATCTGATCGTTGACTCGGTAGCCGACATGAGGACGGTGCTTCGCTGCCCTGTCCCTTAACGGATGCCAATTTCCCAGCGCTGTCGCAGCCGCCGTTGCAACAGGCCGACTATCAATAACAGGCAGAACGAAATCACCAGCAGGGTTGCTGCCAGCATATGAGCGCTCTGGTAATCCAGCGCCTGCACCCGGTCATACAGCGCCAGCGAGGCAACGCGGGTCTGGCCGGGCAGATTGCCGCCCAGCATCAGCACCACGCCAAATTCGCCCAGCGTATGGGCAAACGCCAATGTCGTGCCGGCGGCGAGGCCGGGCAGGGCGGCGGGCACCAGCACCCGCCAAAAGCGTTGCTTTGGGCTGGCGCCCAGTGCGGCGGCGGCTTCGCGCAGATCGCTTGGTACGCTCTTGATGGCGGCGGTAAACGGCTGCACGGCAAACGGCAGGCTGTAGCACAGCGAGCCGATGACTAGGCCGCTGAAGCTGAACGCCAGACTATGTTTGACCACGCCAAGCCAGGCGGCACCCAGCGGCGCGTCCGGCGAAAACGCCAGCAGCAGGTAAAAACCCAGTACTGAGGGCGGCAACACGATCGGCAAGCCGACCACGGCCTCCACCACACCGGCCAGCCGGCTGCGGCTTTCTGCCAGCCAGCCGGCCAGTGGCAAGCCCAATGCGATCAGCAGAACCGTGGTAATGCTGGCCAGCTGCAAGGTTAGCCATAACGCTTGTTGGGAATCGGAGTCCAGCCACATGGGGTCAGGTGAGTATGCAGAAGCGGGTAGTGCCGGCAAGGGCGCTCGACCGCCTCAGGGTAAATCGAAACCGCAGCTTATTAACAACTGCTTGCCCTGCTCACCGGTGAGCGCCTGCAGATAGCGGCTGGCGATGGCTTTGTGGTTCGAGGCGGCCACCACAATGCCAGCCTGGCGGATCGGCGGATGCAGTTCCGCCGGAATCAGCCAGTAGCGGCCGCCGGGTCGGCTGTCTGCGGCCTTGAGCAGGGAATAGGAAACAATGCCGGCATCGGCATTGCCGCTTTGCACATATTGAGCGGTCTGGGCAATGTTCTCGCCTTGCACCAGCTTGCCGCCGAGCCGTGGCAATACCCCGGCGCCTTCCAGCGCGGCCTTGGCTGCCCGGCCATAGGGAGCAACGGCCGGATTGGCGATGGCCAGTTTTTGCAGGCGCGAGTCGTCCAGTAGCTTGAAACCCTGCGCCGGGTCGAGCTCTGCCCGGGTGGTCCACAGGGCGATGCGGCCCTTGGCATAGGGGGTCAGCTCGCTGGCTAGCCCGGCATCGACCAGCTTTTGCGGGTAATCGGTATCGGCCGACAGGAATAGATCGAATGGCGCGCCAGCCTTGATCTGGGCGAAAAAGGTGCCGGAAGCGCCGGCAGTGAATTTGATCACCGTGCCCGGATTCTGGCTGGCAAAGCGCTGGTTCAGCCGCGGCAGGCAGTGCAGCAGATCGGAGGCTGCGGCAATCGACAGGGTATCGGCAAGGGCGCAGGCGCTGCCAAGCAGCAAGGGCAGGGCGAACAGGATATTGCGCATGGCGTGGCTAAGTGTAGGCAGGAGGCCTAACCATACCAGCGTTCGCTGCATTCGGGGCTGCCATGCCGGGCACCGGGTGAGGGTGCCAGTCACACCCAACCAGCCAAGCCGCAGGCCGCGCCTGCTGCCAACAGCCACAGCGGGTTGAGTTTGCCGTGGCTGGCGACCAGGGCAGTGGCGCCGCTCAGGCCCCAGGCCAGTGCGCCATGGTCGGCGGCGCGGCCAAGCAGCAGACCGCTGCCGAGCACCAGGCCGATGGTGATCGGCGCCAGTCCACGCTCGATGGCACGGCGCCAGGGATTGTCCTTGAAGCGCTGCCACAGCTTTGCCACGGCAAAGGTCAGCAAGGATGAGGGCAGACACATCGCCAGCGTGCTGACCAGTGCACCGGGCAGGCCAGCCAGCCGCCAGCCTATCAGGGTGACCACCAGCACATTCGGGCCAGGGGATGCCTGGGCGATGGCGAACAGCGAGGCAAACTCGCTGCCGCTCATCCAGCCGTGCAATTCCACCACCTGGCGGTGCAGCTCCGGCAGCAACACATTGGCGCCGCCCACCGCCATAAGCGACATGGCGCCAAACAGCAGGGCGATTTGCAGCAGACTCGGGTTCACCGCGACGGCTCCTTTTGCACACTGCGATAGCCACAGGCGATGCCGAACGGTATCGCCAACGCCAGCACCCATAACAGTGGCAGCCGCCACAGCGCGATGGCAGCGAGGGTCAGGCCGGCCAGCGCGACCGTCCAGTAACGCCGCTCCATTTTCAAGGCGAGCTTGATGCCCATGCCGAACACCAGGCCGGCAGCCGCGGCAGACACGCCGCTCAGCGCATGCTGCAGGGCCGGCACATGGCCATAGCGGGAAAACAGACTGGCAAGGGTCAATACGATGACCATCGGTGCCAGCATCAGTGCGGCAACCGCGATCAAGGAGCCGAGCGCGCCGTGAAAGCGCGCCCCGACCACTACCGCCACATTGACGATATTCGGCCCCGGCAGCAGCTGGCCCAGGCCGAGCAACTCGGTGAATTCGCGGTCATCCATCCAGTGGCGCTGGTCCACCATCATGCGGCGTGCCCATGGCAACACGCCGCCAAAGCCAAGGATGCCGACCTGGAAAAAGCCGCTGGCCAGGGCGCTGCGGCTGGGAATGATGGGGGAGCTGGACATGGCCGCAGCGTAGGCGCCAGCCCGATTTCTGACAAACGAGTTTTAGCCAGACCGGGTGTGAAAAAACGTCACCGTCTTCAGCGGGGATCAAGCATGTCGACCTGTCCGGCCTCTGTCACGGCGGGCATATTACCTTTGCATATCCACACGCAAAGCACGGAAACTGCCGCCGCTTGTTACTTGAGATGGCGCCAATGTCTACTTCCCCTGCACCCCATGCCTTGTCGATTCCCATTGATGCTGACGGCCGTGAGCAGATCGTGATTCATCATCAGGGGCAAGTATTCGTTCCGGAATATCTGGGCAGGCTCAACGCATTCACCTACCACGCCGCCATAGGCTGGGTGGCGCCCGCATCGGATACGCAGGGGCGCTGGGCTTATGTGGATAGCCAGGGCAACTGGCTACACCCGCCACAGTTCGATGACCTCCGCAATCCATCGGAGGATGGTGTGGCGCGTTATCAGCTTGATGGACGCTGGGGGTATGTAGACCTGCGCGGACAGCTAGTGATACCAGCAAGGTTTGCCGATGCGCGGGCGTTCAGACATGGGCTGGCTGCGGTGCAGGAGCAGGAAGATGGCCCGTGGCGATATATCGGCCTGGACGGCCAGTATGCCTTTGCCACCAGCGTGAGCCGCGCCGAAGACTTTGCCGAAAACGGCCTGGCGCTGGCCAAGCAGGGCGGCCTGTATGGCTACCTCGACCGGCAAGGTCAATGGGCCATCGCACCGCGCTTTCGTCATGCCTATTCCTTCGGCGCGGGTGGCGCTGCCCCCGTGTCGGAAGACGGCGCGCTGTATGGACTGATCGATAGCCAGGGCGCTTGGCGCATGCCGCCGCGTTACCCGTATATGCAAGCCTTCAATAGTGAAGGCCTGGCCCATTTCAGCCCGGAAAACAGCTGGGAGGTGGGGGAGGGGTTTCTCGATGCCATGGGCAAGGTGGTGATCGAGGGCGGGCGCCACCTCGCCAAGCGCATGCGCTGCGGCATCGTCGCGAATGACTACAACGGCTCAAGTTATCTGCGCAGCGACGGCCAGGCACTGGAAACGCCGCCGCTGAGCTGGGGCGATCATTTCAACGACTTTGGCTACGCGGTTGTTCGCACGGCCAGCCATGCCCATCCGCAGGGCGTGGCGCAATGGGGTGTTTTGCGTCGCGATGGCAGTTTTGTCGCCGCGCCGGCCGAGGTGATCGAGCCGATTACTGATGAGGAGGGATGGCTGCCAGATCCTGGCAGCAACCTGCCGTTCTCGGCTTTTCTGACCGAGGGCGGGGACACGGTCTTTATCGGCGAAACGGGCACGATTCAGTATCGCTACGGCTATGCCGACGCACGGGTGCGCCTGTTCGGGCCCGAGGGACAGCTGCTGTGGCAGCACGCAGCGAGCGGATGTGCTGCGCCCGCCCGCTTTTTCACCGCAACGATCGATCAATACCTCGATCAACTGGATTCGCTAACTGGTTTGGTGCCGCTGGCCGAGCAGTTGTTAGCCTCGGTAGAGGCCGATCTGCATGCCTACGCCGCAGTCGACGAAGAAGACGAAGAAGACGAAGAAGACGAAGAAGACGAAGAAGACGAAGAAGACGAAGAAGACGAAGACGGCGATGACGGCGATGACGGCGATGACGGCGATGACGACCTGAGTGAGCGGCAAAGACTGGCTGCCCGGTTTACAGTGCATCGACGCCTGGTGCGCGCCTACGTCAGTGAACAGCACAATGGCTACTACGACTTTCTGCATGGCGACCAGTACGAGCTGGTGCGCGAGGCGGAGCAGGCCATGCTGGCTGCCATGCAGGCACGCTTCGGTCCGGTCGATCCCGACCCGGAGTTCGCGCTGGAGCGCTATCGCAGTAGTGAAATCCATCACGCCTGGCCGGTGCGGCTGCAGCAGCCACTGCCCGGCGAAGATCCCCGCCTGGCCGACTCCATGAACTTGTGGCTGGGGCTGTATTTCAACAACGACTCTGGCGATGGCGACGTCTGGAGCGAGCTGCATCTGGTGTGCGGCCCCAGTATCGACGCACTGGAAACCGCCGTGCGCCAGCATCGCGCCGAGTCGGCCAGTGAAGCATCCGGCGAGGATGAAGGCGTCGAGTCCGATGACGCGGCGGACGATGATGGCGACGATGCCGAACACGTGGACGATAGCGGGAAGGAACCGGAAAGCTACGAGGAATTTTTGCGGGCGGTCTGCGAGGTGCCGAGCATGCTGCTCCGCGTGCCGGCAGCGATGCTGGATGAGGCGATGATGGAGGCGGCCGTGGCCGCCAATATGGAGGCACTGGCCTATCTGCCCGCCGACTGGGTGAGCGAAGCAAAACTGGAAGTGCTGGTGCGCGCTGGCTGCAGCCAAGCCTGCCAGATTCCACCTTTGTGCATGCGCATCGGTGCACTGAAACTGGCGCGCAGCCTGTATGCCGAGCAGCATGAATGGCAATGGCGCGACGAGCGTGGTTCCCGGCTTCCCAAGCGCTGGGGAAAAGACTGCCTGTACGATGTTTGGGGTGGCCTGCTCAGTGAGGCAGATTGCCTGAAAGCCATTCAGGCCGGTGAATCTTTGGACCATGTGCCACCGTGGCTGCGCAGCGAGACCTTGGTCAAGGCAGCCTTGGCGCAGGATATCTGGAATATCCACTACCTGCCCTGGGAGGTGATTACGCCCGAGATGGCGATGCGCGCCACCCAGCATCGCTACGGCATGCTCGACGCCATCCCGCTGCATCTGCGCACTGCCGAGCTGTGTCTGGCCATGGTGCGGCGCCATGGTGACGAGCTCGAGCATGTGCCTGAGGCCTTGCGCAGCGAATACTTGTGCCTCGCAGCCATGCGGCAGGATGCCGGTGCTTTTCTGTATGTGCCGCAAGCAGTGGAAGAGGCGGTGCTGAGCCGGCTGATCGAAGACGACCTGGCTACCGCCATGGCCAAGGGCAAAGCCAAAGAGGCCAGCAAATGGCATGGCCACCGTGCCTGGTCGCGCCTGTGGCGCAAGGACTATGCGGGCGCCCTGGCCGATGCCAGGCTGGCCTTGCAGGTGGTGCCTTATCCGCAGCATGCCCATTACATCATGGCCTATGCCCATGATGAGCTGGAGCAGCCAATGGAGGCGGCAATCGCCGCTGCCCAGGTGCTGTCGCTGCAAGACCCGTATAACGAGGAATTTAACAGCGGCGCCAGTACGGATTGGCTTTACCAGGCGGTGCAAGGCCAGTTCGATGGACTGGATGAGGCGCAGCTGCTGGAGAAGATCAGCGAGCATCCATTGGCCCTGGCCGAAGTGCCACGGGCGCGGATCAACGAGGCGTTGGTCGCCGCCGCCCTGGCAGCTGATGAGGCGGCCATCGAGTTTGTGCCGAAACGGCTGATGAACCCGGAACGTTACGCCATCGCCCTGCGCCACAATACCAAGCGTTGGCAGCATCTCGCGCCGGAAATGCTTAGCGAAGCGGCCTGTATCGAGCACCTTAAGGTGTATCGCTGGGACTTGAAGGATATCCCGATGCAATGGCGCACCGTGGCGGTATGTGCGCAGGCGCTGCAGGGCTCGTCCAGTGAACTGGAGCACGTTCCCGAGGCCATTCGCAGCGAGGCCAAGGCGGCAGCGCGCGCGCTGCGCGCAGCCGACAGCGATGAGGACGAGGCTGACGACGAGCCTGAATCAGCCGAGAAGGAAAGCCCCCGCTCTCTTGGCAATTGGGGCGCCCGCCAGATTGTTGCGGCGGCCATCAATGAGCCGGCACCGACCGGGCGGTTCGGCCAGCTCAAGCACAAGCTGCGCCTGTTTGTGGCGGTACTGGCCATCATGTTTGGACACAAGCCGAAGGAGGCGCCAAGCAACCGTGGGCTGGCGGGATGGCTGGAGGTGCGGCCATTCCAGGCGGTCTTGCTCAATGGGCTGGTCAGCCTGCTGGCCCTGATCGGCCACCTTTGGGTGACTACCGTGGCCTGGCGCACGACTGGCGATATCTGGGCCGCTATTGCCACCGGCGCCTTGATTGGCTATGCCGACGCGGTCTGGGCGATTCGCTTTGTCGTGGTTGAGCCACGGCTGTATGGCCCGGCGACTGCGGCCTTGCTGGTGAGCCTGTACTGGTTCCTGTTCAGGCCGGCCTATCGCCGCGCGGCGACGGCGATCGCGGCGCGCAAGGACGACGAGCAAGACGACTGATGCCTAACGCTGCTTCATGCCGAGTCGCACACTCACTTCCTTAATCCGCCGCAGCCCATGCGGTCATGCGGCATTTTTGAAAGCAAGTTGAATATGTTCAAACCTACCACGATGATCATCGCTGCGGCGATGCTGATTCACACCGGAGCACACGCTGATATGAACCCGCAAGTGAACCCCTATGGCAAGTTCTACGAGGGCGACGGCGTCGAGATCGAAATGGCGCAGTTCGCCAGCAAGAATGCCGACGGCCTGTATGACGTGCTGCTGAAGATCAGTGGCCAGCAAGCCTTCAACGCCGGTATCGATGGCAAGACCTATCGCTATCAGGCGGTGCCGGGCGGCAACGGCGTTGATTACCAGCGCGATGGCAAAACGCGCATGATCTTGCGCCAACCCTATGGCGACTGGTGGACATTGGCCGAGGTGTTTCTCGACGGCAAGACCATTTCGATCAGCGAAAAGAAAGACAAATCGAAAGAAGTACGGCCGCTGCATTTGCTGACTGCTTTCAAGGAAAACGGGAAGTAACTGATGCGTGCCCATCTGGCTCTTATCTGTAGTGTGCTCCTAACGGTCAGTACGCTGGCAACAGCGGCCCCTGAGGCCGCTGCACTTGCCCGGCAGTTACTTGGTAGCAACAATGACTTTTCCCAGGCGATAGCGCACGACCATTCAAAAATGCGCGCCAAGCTGGATGATATAAAGGGTGCTGACGAATGCCAGGGCAGCATGCAGGCTGCGCAGGACTACCGGACAGCGTTTGCTGGCGTTCTGGAAACGGCGATCAGCAATGATCGACTGCAGGAAGCAATGACCGAGCAGTTTGCCAAGCTAAGCGATAGCCAGCGCAGTGATTTGCAGCGGGTGCTTGATTTGAACAAGCCGAAGATGTCAGATGCTTTGGCGCTGCTGCGTGATTCGACCAACCAGCAAGATTTGCTGGTTGCCATGCAGGCGATGCAAAAAGGCCTCGCTACATACAAGCAAAGTGTGCAAGCGCTGGTGCGACAAGAGCAGCCCAAGCTGAAAGTCCATTGGCAGAAGCTTGCGTCGGCCATCGACCAGTGCATCAAGGAGGAGGAGGCACGCTTAGCGCGCTAGCTCAGCTGGGTTCTTGTCACTACGCATCATCGCCTCCAGCCGTTCCGGAAAATACTTGTCCAGCAGCGCCAGCGCGGTGGCCAAGGTGGCGGCGCTGGGTTTGCCGGTCATCTCATGCGGCCGGAAATGCGCCTGGAAGGCCAGCAGATGGTCGCGCGTCTGCAGGTCGTACTGACCGGTGACAGCGATGGCATAGCCATAGGCTTGCAGGGCGCGCTGCAGCAGGGCGATATCGAGCGGCTTGTCGCGCCACTGTTTCCAGTAGCGCAGCTGGGTGGCTTCCTCATACCAGGCGCCCACGCCGTGGCGATACAGCCATTGCCAGGGAAAGCGCGGGCCGGGGTCGGCCTTGCGGGTGGCGGCGATATCGGCGTGGCCCAGCACATGGGTGGGGCTGATCTCCGGGTAGCGCGCCAGGATGCGCTTGCTCAGCGCCAGCAGCATATCCAGCTGGGCCGGCGAGTAGTCCTGGTAGAAGCAAGGCGGCGCCTCGGGCACGCCGGGGCCGACGCTCGTCTCAGGCTCCTGGCAATGGGTGGTGTTGACGTTTTCGATGCCGATCGACATCTCGTTGAGCCCGCGCCACTGCTCCCAGCGCGAGATGCCGGCATGCCAGGCCACCCGATCTTCGGCGATGATGGGCTGTGCCAGCAGTTGCGGCTCGCTGAAGCTGGCATCGCCGTCTTCCGGAATCAGATAGTGGGCGCTGACGCGGCTGCCATTCTCATCGGGCTGGCTGAGTTTTTTCAGCGAGGCGGCATAGTTCAGCGTGGTGTAGTGCATGATCAAAAAGCGCACCGGCTGGCTGCGCGCCTCGCCGGCGTTGACCGTCAGTGCCAGCAGAGCCAGTGCGCAAACGAGGGCGGAAAAGCCGCGCGGCCGCTTCATGCCGAACTCGCCAGCTGTTCGGCCAGCTGCTGCAGCATGCTGTGCCGGCGCAGCGTCGCCCTGATACGCAACTTGCGCTCGAATACGGCATTGGAGAGTTTTGACTGGCTTTGCATCGCATCGCTGAGCCAATAGATCTCCCGCCCGCTGTGCTGCAGCATATCGCTGCTGGTTTGCAGTGCGGCCAAGGTTTGCTGCTGCGCAGCATCGAGCGGCTGCTTGAGAAACAGCACATTGACCTCCTGCGCCGGCCTTGCATCACGCAATTGCGCCGCCTGCCGGGCGATATCGACCAGCTGTGCCGGCGTGCGCAGAAACAGCTCGGAGCGAAAACCGAGCAAGGGCTCCAGCTGCTGCTCCAGATCGTCCTGCAAGGCATCGGCCTCAGCCTGTGCGCTGCTAAACAGCACATTGCCGCTATTGATAAAGGTGCGCACATCGTGCTGACCAAGGCTGAGATAGTGGCCGGCCAGCTCAGCCATCTTGATATAGCGCCCGGTGACATTGATGGCGCGCATAAAGGCAATGTAGGGGATCATGGTTTTATAACTTAGGGGCAATGCACACAAAGGTTGAAAAGAGGCCGAGAAGCGCCCGGCGTGGTTTGCTTGCCGATCAATGCGTTTGAAGTGTTAGCCATGTTCAGACGCCCGAAGAAGTTTGCCTGACGTAGGAACCGTCCATGCCTGAGCCCCGCCATCGCGGGCATGGCCCGCTCCTACCAGAGCCGCAGACGCCGCAATACGCCGACGAGCGTTCACTGCCATCCAAGTCCAGGGCCCCAGGGGCCAGTCCGTCTGCTTCAGAAAACAAAACGCAGGCAAAGCAAACGCATTTCAAATCAAGTTAGCAACGCGCCGATGGCGCGGTCCCCCCGCGGCGGCGGGGGCGGAGGGGGGAGGGTTAAAACAGCAAAGCGCTTCCGGTATATCACTGCCAATCAAGCCCCGGGTCCCCCGGGGCCAGTCCGTCTGCCTCAGAAAGCAAAACAGGAAGAGCAACATCAATAGTGATACGGCGTCTTGCTGGTCCACTCACTGCTCGGCCATTGCTTGTGCAGCAGGGTAAATGCTTCGCGCGAATAGCGGCTGCTCTGCGGCGACAGGCAGCCGCCCTTGGTGGCGCGCACCAGCAGATGCAGCGCCTTCGGCGCCTGTGGGTCCTTGGGATTGGCGCGCGCCCATTCGATCAGGGTAGGGGCCAGGTAGTCGGTGCCATTGGGCAGGCTGGCCAGCGCCGCCTGTTCCTTGTCGACGTCGGCTTGCTTGGCAGGGTCGAGAAAACGCAGGGCTGCCACCGGCAGTGTGCCCCTGTCGTCGCTCTTGTCCTTGAGCGAGCACCACCAGTAGCTGGAAAAATAGCTGCGCGGTAGCGGTACAAAGGGGTGCAACTCCGGGGTGTTGATCAGGATCAGCGCGGTGGCGACCTTGCGGGCATCCCCATCCTTGGCCTGACGGAAGCGTTCCCACAGCGCCCGGGTGGTCTGGCGCGGCTTGGCCAGGGTATCGACCAGCTTGTCGGCGCTGGCATAGTCGCCGCGCAGCACCGCGCGGGTCCATAACGATTCGCTCAAGGCCTTGCGCTGGCTGGCGGGCAGGTCGAGGCGCTCCAGCGCGGCAAACAGCATGGATAGGGGCGCAGCCTTGTTCAATGCGGTGAGGGCATCGTCGTCATAGGCCGGGCCTTGCGACTTGGCGGGCTGGGCATCGCTGCTGGCCGGCGCGTCGCCCGGCTCCAGCACCTGCTCGCGCGGCGCGGCAGCAAAGAAGGCGTCACGGCTTCGTGCTGCTGCCAATTGCAGGCTCTTGAAGGCATTGACGGTGGAGGGCGCCATCTGCCCTTTCAGGCTCGATTGCATGGCACTCTCGATCAAGGTGTCGGCCTTGTCGTAATGCCTTTGTGCCAGCGCCAGTCGGGCCAATTGATGGCGCAGGGTCAGATAGAGCGGCGCGTTGGCCGGCACGGCGTTGGCCGCCTTCAATTCTTCCGGCTTGATCGCGCCGGGTGCCGCTTGCGCCAGAATGGGCACCAGCCACAGCGGATCGCGGCTGCTCTCCCATTGCGCACGCGCTTTGCCCAGTGCCAGGCTGCGCAGGCGGGCTAGTTCCTTGGCATCGGGCCGCTCGTAGCTGCTCAGGGTATTGCCGGCCTGCATGGTGGCCAGCCATAGCGTCATCGGCTGCTTGGCCTCGAGCAGGGCATTGATGTCGAGGTTGTCCATCACGAACAGATAGTCGACCACGGTCTGGTTCAATTCTTCAGGCAGCTTGGGCTCGGACAGCATCTGCGCCAATTCTTCCATCCGCTCGCGAGGCCGGCCACGCGCGTCGACCCAGCCGAGCAGGCGCTTGGCAGCCGGCTGGCTGGCGGCCAGTGGCAGCAATTCATCATGGGCCTGCTGCATCAGCGCCTTGAAGGTCTTGTCGGCGTCTTCCGGCTTGGCGACTGGCTCCAGCGTGGCCTTGCGTATCAAGCAGCGCGCCGCCAGATAGGCAGCGCTGCCTTGCCAGGGCGAGGCTTTGTCCTTGGCTATGTCGAGAAAGGCGGCATGGGCTTCGTCAAAGCGCCGGCTGTAGAACAGGGCGGCGGCGCGCTGGTAGGCGCGGTCGGCCACCAGCCAGTCGGGTGCGCCTGTCGCCAATTTGGCTGGTAAGTTGCTGCCACCGCTGCAATTGGCAAAGACGGTGTCTTGCCCATTGCGCCACTCCACCGCCCAGCGCGGATCGCGTTTGCTGCGTTCGATCAGGGTGGCGCTGGCCTTGATAAAGGCGTCGGGCGGGCAGTTCAGATAGGTGTTGAATTTGTTTTGTTCATCAACTGGCCTTCCGGCCTCGATCTGTACCGGCTTGGCGCCGGGCAGGGTCTGCCGTGTTTTGAGCCATTCTTCGATACGTGGCTTGCTGTCGCTCTCATAACTCGGGTCGAGCGGGGCGGTGGCATGCCAGTCATGGATATCGAGGTCCTTTACCTGAGTGGCGCTGAGCGGCGTGCCTCGCGCAGCGCGGTAGGCCAGCAGCAGGTAGATGCGCCAATAGCTGGGCTGCACCACGCCGAGCTTGCCGCTGCCATAGTCCACCAGCTCTTTCGGTGCGACATAGGATTCCGGATTGAACGGATTGGCCTGCAGCTCTTCGCCACCGCTGGCCAGGGCCGGCAGCGTCAGGCTGGCTAGCAGGGCGGGGAGCAACAGGGCGAATCGTGGTAGCGGGCGGCTTGGCATGCGGCGCTCCTTCGGCGTTCAGGTTCAATCGGGGCGGCCATTGTGCCAGAGCGGCTCGGCCGCCTGTCGCCATGGTCGTGGTGAAAAGTACTAGTAGCGCCCGGCGCGGGCGGTGATGGGTGGTTCATCCAGCGACAAGCCGATGGCGTCCTGGCAGCGCGCTGCAGTAAAGCGGCCGCGTGTGGCCAGCTGGCTGCGGATGGCGGCGTCGTCATTGGCCATGCGGAAGGCCATCGGCACGATTTCATCCGCTTCGATACTAGCTAGCCAATAGTCGCCGGCGCACCAGGATGCCAGCGCCGTCATCGACAGCGCCGTATCGCTTGGCAGGCGGGCGCGCAGGCCTTGCACCAGCTCGGCCAGAAAGGCGCGTTGCGAGCGGCGCGCTTCGAAATCCAGCTGCACGACGCGGCGGTTACCACGGCCGGCCACCGCCAGCACCGCATCGACAATGGCATCGCGTTGGGCGGCATTGAGGCCGGGTGTACCGCGCCAGGCATCGATATGTACCACCGGTATTACCGCCAGCCGACCATTCACTTGCAAGCCGGGTCGGCGCGGGGTGACTTGAACCGCATCGCCGCGCAGGATGACGCTGGCAGCCAGATAGGCGACGCCGGTGTCGGCATCGTTCAGCCAGCGCAGGTCTTCCGGGCGATCCCAGGCCCATAGCATGGTGGTCGGCAAGCTATCGAGTGCCGGATGCCGGTGGCGCGTGACGGCGCTGCCATGCAGTAACAAGCAGGCCAGCAGTAGCAGGATGGCCAGTCGCCCGAGCATGGCTGGTTCACACGGTGGTCAGCGGAAAGGTCAGGCTTACCTGCAGACCGTGCGGCTGACTGTCGCCCAGCGCGATGCTGGCGCCGTGGCGGCGGGCGATTTCACGTGCGATCGGCAGGCCAAGGCCGCAGCCATGCTCATTGGCTTGCAGGGCGCCACGGTAAAAACGCTCGAATACCGCATCGCGCTCCGATGCCGGTATGCCCGGCCCGGTGTCGGCCACTGTGACGAGGGCGGTACTGCGCTGGTCGGCCAGGGTGAGGGTGATTTCGCCCCCGGCCGGTGTATAGGCCACCGCATTGTTGAGCAGGTTGGCAAACAGCTCGCGCAACAAGCCCTCGTGGCCGCTGATCAACAAGGGGCGATCAAGCCCGTCCACGGCCAGATCGAGCCGCTTGGCCAGGGCGCGCGGCGCCACTTCGCGGGCCAGCTCGCGCAACAGGCGCGCCAGATCGAGCGGTGCCATGCTCAGTGGCGCATCGGGTTCGGCGCGGGCCAGCGCCAGCAACTGGTTGACCAGGCGGATGCCACGGTCGGCACTGGTTTCCAGGCGGTTGAGCCGCTGGCGCAGCGAATCCAGATCCGGCTGCGCTTCGGCCAGCTCGCGCTGCGCCACTTCGGTTTGCGATTTCAGGCCGGCCAGCGGGGTGCGTAGCTGGTGGGCAGCGTCGGCAATAAAGCGCTTTTGCCGCTCCACCTGCTTGCCGACTTCGCTGAGCAGGGCGTTCAGTGCATGGACCAGGGCGGTGACTTCGGTCGGCGCGTTGTCCAGCTCCAGCGGGGTCAGGTCGCGTGGCGAGCGGTTTTCCACCTGGCGGCGCAATTTGCGCAGGGGCTGCAGGCCACGCGCGATGCCCATCCATACCACAAAGCTGGTGGCCAGCATCAATAGCGCCAGTGGCGTCACCGTGTCGGTGAGGATTTCTGCGGCCAGCGCCGCACGGGCGGCAGTGCCCTTGGCCACCTGCACCAGCATCACCTGCGGATGCTCGGCGGTGCCGATGCGCAGGTACAGAGCGGCGACCCGCACCGCCTTGCCAGCCATATGGCCATCGTAAAACAGCGGGGTGTCGAACTTGGCGGCAAACGGCGGCGCCGGCAGGCGCTGATCGCCGAGCAGAAACTGGCCGGGCGGGGCGCTGACCATATAGTGCAGCTTGTCCTTCGGGTCTTCTTCGAGGATTTCGCGAGCGGCAGCCGGAAAATCGATATACAGCCCGTCGCCGAAGGGTTTGACCTGGCGGGCCAGGGCGCGGCTCGATTGTGCCAGGCTCTGGTCGATGGCCAGATTGGCGTGGCGTACCGCCACGTAGTAGCTGACCACGGCCGCCGCCAGCCACAGCACCAGCTGCGGCGCCAGCAGCCACATCAGCAGCTGGCGGCGCAGCGAGGGATGGGCAGTGGCTTTCATCCGGCGCAGATTCAGCTGGCTTCCGGCTCGATCAGATAGCCGAGGCCGCGCACGGTGCGTACGCCAACGCCGGAAGGCTCGATCTTTTTGCGCAGGCGGTGCACATACACCTCGATGGCATTGGTGCCGAGTTCTTCGCCACCGAGCTCGCTGGCGATCTGCTCCTTGGTGACCACCCGTTCACGCTGGCTCATCAGGATATCCAGCACCGCCAACTCGCGCGCCGACAAGTCCAGCGGCACCTCGCCGGCCCAGGCGCGCTGGCCGGCGCGATCGAGGCGCAGCCGGCCGATCTGCAGCTGGTCGGACGGCAAGGCACGCGCCCGGCGCAGCAGTGCCTTGAGCCGCGCTTCCAGTTCGACAAACTGGAACGGTTTGGGCAGATAGTCGTCGGCACCGGCTTCCAGCCCGGCCACCCGGTCTTCCACGCCGTCGAGCGCGGTGAGGATCAGGATGGGCAGATTGGGTTTGTCATGGCGCACATGGCGCAGCACGGTCAGGCCGTCCTGGCCGGGCAGGCCAAGGTCGAGAATGGCCGCGTCGCAGTCTTCGCGCAGCAGCTTCACTTCGGCCACCAGGCCATCGGCCACATGCAACACCTCAAAACCGGAACGGCGCAGATTGATGGTCAACGCGTCGGCGAGGTCGGGGTCGTCTTCTACCAGGATCAGTTTCATCGGTCAGGCTCTGTTGATGTTTTGTCGGCAGTCGCGCCGGGTCGAATTTTGCGGCAAATCAAGGCGGAGTGAGCGCCGCATAACGGGTTATGTAAGCGAATGACAACGCAGAGTTGCCGCAAAAGTCGGCCCGGCCCCTTGGGTTTTCCAGCAAAAACGCGATCTGCTGGTAAAGCGTCAACAGAGCCTAGGCCTTTGCGCCGAGCGCTGCCGCTTGGGCGGCACGCTGGGCGCGTAATGGTTCGGGTTCTGCCAGCTGCCAGCCGGCCAGATGTGGGGTAACGATGTCGGCCAGCGCGGCAATCCAGTCCGCTTCGGCATTGAGGGCGGCGATATAGCGATAATCGCCGCCACCGGCCGACAGAAAGTCCGCCTTGCCTTCCATGGCGATTTCTTCCAGCGTTTCCAGGCAGTCGGCAACAAAGCCAGGGCAGATCACGTCGAGGCGGGCGGTTTTCTGCTTGCCCAGCGTGTGCAGCACCTCGCTGGTATAGGGTTTCAGCCACTCGGCCCGACCGAAGCGCGACTGGAAGGTGACCGTGTATTGTCCTTTCAGCAGGCCCAGTCGCTCGGCCAGCAGGCGGGCGCTTTTGTGGCATTCGCAGTGATAGGGGTCGCCCTTGTAGAGGCTGAAACGCGGCACGCCATGAAAGCTCATCAACAGATGCTCGCCGCGGCCGTTTTTTTGCCAGTGCGCTTCAACGCGGCGCGCCAGCGTGTCGATATAGCCCGGCGCGTCGTGAAAGTGCTTGAGAAAGCGGATCTCCGGCGGATTGCGCATGGACTTGATCGCATCGGCCACCGCATCCATGGCGCTGCCGGTGCTCGATGCCGCATATTGCGGATACATGGGCACTACCAGTACACGGTCGCAACCCTTGGCCTTCAGGGCGGCCAGTTGATCAGCCACGCTGGGTTTGCCATAGCGCATCCCCCACTCGACCATGACCGGCTGGCCCTTGTCGCCCAGATAGCCTTGGAGCAACTTGGCCTGGCTGCGGGTATGTACCGCCAGCGGCGAGCCATCGCGAGTCCAGATGCTGGCGTATTTGGCCGCTGATTTGGCCGGGCGGGTATTGAGGATGATGCCGTTGAGAATCAGCCACCACAGCACCTTGGGGATTTCGATTACGCGCGGGTCGGACAAAAACTGCTTCAAATACGGCCGTACCGCGCGGGCGGTAGGCGCCTCCGGCGTGCCGAGATTGATCAAGAGAATGCCGACGCGGCGTGCGCTGTCGTGGCGATAGGAGGGCTCGGGCAGATAGGCCATGGCGCGCTGGGAGGTTGCGTAGAGGTGGCGATGATAGCGCGACTGGCCGGGGGCGGTGTGAGCGCAGTCGTCCGAGCCGGCCGGGCTGAGCCTCGCCGCTGCAGCCTTTATGCGACAGTCTTGCCCGGCCGGTCGGGTCTGATCGGGCAGCGGGTCGCGCGGATGGATGCAGTCATGAAAAAGCCGGCCCTGCAGGGCCGGCTCGCATTGCGGCAATCTGCTTACAAACCCAGATTGCTGATAAAGCTGTTGGTAAAGCCCAGGGTGCCGGCTTGACCGTAGCTATTGCAGATAGGCGAGGCATAGCCCGGTGCGCAATCGCGATCGCGGTCGAGCGACCAGTAGTGCACGCCGGCCAGGCCGTTTTGCTTGGCAAAGTTGCTCATGGTGACCACATCGGCCAGGGTGAAGGTCTCATCCTGGGTGTCGTTGCCGCCTATCATCGGTGTCAGTTCGATCTGGCTATACGGCACGCCATAGGCCTTGTGCAGATTGATGGCGGCCTGATTGGCCGAGCGGCCCATATCGCAGCGGCCATTGCTGCCCACTACGCAGTTGCTGGGCGACGTGCTGCCGTAATCCATCACCATCAGATTGATCAGATAGTTCTGCAGGCCATAGGCCTTGATCGCCTGCATGGTCATCACGCCGGCATGCCCGAGGCTTTGCGCATCGCTGCCGCCCAGGGTGGCCAGGGTGAAGCTGAAGCGCAGCTTGGGAAAGGTCTTTTGTGCTGCCACTACGCGCTGTACCAGGTTGTTGATGTCGGCCTGGCTCTGGCCCGCCTCGATATCGAAGTCCACCCCCAGCAGATTGCTGGAATTGTAGGTATTGATGAACTTGGCAAAGCCGGCATCGCTGCTGCAGGTAAACGAGCCGGCCGCGCCGCCGGTGGACAGGATGTAATAGCGCCCCGCCGCCACAAAGTTCTGCACATTGGCCGAGGCCACCGCATAGGGCGTCAGCCCGCCCCAGTTCTCGTTGCCGCACTCGCCAGTGGCAAACGCCCAGGTCAGTGTCTTGGCCTTGGCTGGCAGCACGCTCAACACCGGCTGCGCAGCACCAGCCACCGCCGTCGAAATGGTATTGGTATTCCAATTCATATTGACGGTGATGTCCTTGTAAGGACTGAACACCAGGCCGGCCGGTGCCGGTGTCGGAGTGGGGGTAGGCGTCGGGGTGGGCGTCGGCGTCGGGGTAGGGGTAGGGGTGGGCGTCGTGCCGCAGGCGCCGGTGTTCTTCCACGGTTGGCCGCTGCCGCCAGGTCCGCTATTGCTGGAAGGATTCTGCCCCTGCGTCCACCAGTTGGCGGTGTAGTTCACGCCGTTGTAGCTGACGGTGGCGCCACCGCTATAGGCGCTTGCGCTGTTCCAGGTGTCGGCACAGCCGCTGCCCGGATTCGGTGTGGGTGTTGGCGTGGGGGTGGGTGTTGGCGTCGGTGTGGGAGTTCCGCCATCGGCGCCGATGTCGGTCCACAAGCTGGTAGTCGTGGGGTTCCAGCCGGTACTGCTGTAGTCGGTCTGGTTGACCGTGGCGCGGTAGGCGCGGCCTTGATAGGAAACCACCGTGCCGGCGCTGTAGAAGGTATCGGCTTGCCAGGCCGGGTAGCTGGCAGCATGGACGTAAGCCGACAGCAGGGCTGCCGGCAGCAGGGCCAGCAGTGCGCCGGGGCGGGATGTGCGAACGATCTTCATGTTTCTCTCCTTATTGGGGACGCATCCTTTGACATTGCAGGGCTCGCCACACAGGTACGGTGCGATGAGTCAACTGCAATACCACTATGCAATATGCATTGTACTTTTATCCAATGCTATTTGCATAATCGGCCGTAGATACTGTTGCGTATCGACGAGCGGCGCAATTGAATAGCGCCTATCGTGATACCAGAGTAATACCGGTATTATCTGGCTGGCTGCGGATGCGTCGCCAAACAAGGCGACTGCGCCTTCGCCAGCATGCGGCGAAGGCGTGATGGGTTGTGCGCCTCTCTGGCGCTATTCCTTGTTGGCGCCGTCCCAATGCTCGGCGATCTTGCCGTTCTCGATGCGGAACATGTCGAACCAGGTGGTGCTGTGCATCTGCTTGGGGTCTTTCGGGTCGGGAGTGGGCTGTACAAAACTTACGACCACCAAATCGCCCTCGGCCACCATGGCTACGACCGGCGCCTTGATCCGGGCTTCGATGCTACGTGGCTTGGAAAACTTGCCGAAGAACCCGACAAAACCGGCGCGGCCGTTCGGCACATTCGGGTTGTGCTGGATATAGCCCTCGGTCAGATACTTGTCGGCTAACTCCAGATGCCCGCCTTCCAGCACTTCGCGCCAGAAGTCGTATACCAGCCGCTTGTTGGCAGCTGCCTTGCTATCGCTGCTGGCGAGCAGCTGCTCGTGGTTGGGATTGGGCTTGACCGGCACCTGGGCGAGGGCGGCTGGGGTAGCGGTCAGCAGGCAGGCGAGGGCGAGAAGGCTTGGCTTGAGCATATGGTTGTCCCTGAGGGCGTGATTGGGCCGTGCAGCATCGGCCAGGGTGGCGGGCGGCGTAAGTTGCATGCGATCAGCGGTGCAATGGCGGGATGAAATGCCATCACCCGGTATGAACCCCCTGCCGTGCAAGATCACAATGCGACGAGCGGAAATGTTTCCATGCAGGCGTGGGTGCGGTACTTGCGTGAGGCCGGTTTCCTTCAATCAACCCCTGGGTGGAAAGGAAACACCATGCATATCCTCTCATCGCAGCTCAAGCTGGAGGGTAAGGCCAGCAGCGAGCTGATGCTCAAGCGTGATGGTCATGCGCTGCTTGATGCCGGCGCCCAGTTCGGGCAAATGCTCGGGCAGGAACTGGACGCCATGCGCCAGGCCAAGGTGCAGCCGGCCAATGACAGCGCCTCCAGCAGCAAGGTAGTCAAGGAGACCATGCCCAATTCGGTGGACATCATTCTGGAGATACTGCAAAAGCAGAAGCTGGCCAGTTCCGCAGTGACGACGCCGGTCAGCGCTGCGGCCAGGCCTGTCTCGACCAACGCCGCTGTGCTGACTGTCAATCTGGGCGAGGCCAAACCTACGCCATTTGTATCGCAAAGCCTGCAGTACCAAAGCACGGAGTCATGCAGCTTCAATGCCAGCGGCAATGTTTGCCTGGCCGATGGCAGCAGTCGGCAATTTGCGGTCAGCTTCAATCAAGCGCGTAGCGAATCAGGCGTGTTGAATGGGTCGGGCACGGTGTTTCGCGACCCCTTGCTTGTAGACTTCAAGCAGCCGGGCACTGGCTTGGGCGGCGCCAGCGTCGATTTTGATCTGGACGGCGACGGAAAAAAGGAGTCGATGCAACTGCCCGGCCCGCACAGCGGCCTGCTGTTCTATGACAAGAACCACAATGGCAAGGCCGATGACGGCAGCGAGCTGTTCGGCCCGCGCAGCGGCAAGGGTTTTGAGGAGCTGGCTGCACTCGATAGCGATCACAATGGCTGGATCGATAGCGCCGATGCCGCCTGGGGCGATCTGAAACTGTGGGAAACCGGCAGCGATGGCAAGGAAAAAGTGGAAACGCTGGCGCAGGCCGGTATTGGCGCGATGGCGGTGAGCAGCGCTGCTACACCGTTCACGCTGAAGCAGGACGGCAAGGTGGTGGGGCAGCAGCAGGCCAGCAGCGTGTGGCTTGGTGAGAATGGTGGGGCCGGTGTAATCCGCCAGGTGGACCTGGCGAGCAACAAGACCGCCTGAGCGATGGCGGCATGACAAGAGACAGGAAAAGATAACGGCGCCGCAAGGCGCCGTTATCTTGCCTGGCTGGCCGGCAAGCGCCAGGTGGAGCCAGGGTGAAGCAATCGAAGCGCAAAACGCGCACCTTTGCTGCGCGTCTTGCCGAGGGCTGGAACCCGCTCCGTTCAGCGCCTCACTAGCGATACTTCTCGGCGCAGGCGCGAATCTTGGTGCTGTCGTCCAGATCGAGGCATTTGCGCGCATCGGTCTTGGCGTGGGCCGGATTGTTCGGTCGCGCAGCCGGATGTTCGGCGCTAGCCGTCGCCGTCGCCGCTGGCGCAATCGGTGCAGACACGGCCGCGCTGGCTGCTGCAGCAGGCTTGCTGCTTACCGTGCTTGCGGCACTCGTTTGCCCGGAGGTGGCTTTTTGCAGGGCATCCATCACCTGTTTGTCGCCAAGCAGATTCATCTGTGGTGCATCGAAGCGACCGGCTGCGTCGCCGCACATCCTGGCCATTTCGGCGGCTGGCGCCGCGCCGAGTTTCTGGTTGATATCGGCCTTGGCGCGCAGGATGGCGCTGTCAACGCTGCCTCGCTGAGCCGATGGCACGGTCGACATATACTGGCGCGCCAGCGAAATCACTGCGGAATGGCGTTGTTCCCAGCGCTTGTAGGCGCTGGACAGGGCGTCGCGCGAGGTGGGTTGCGCCTTGCCGCACCAGTCCATGATGCTGTCGGCAGCGGCAATCTCACCCAGCACAATGCCTGCTGCTACGGCGGGGTCGGTGACATTGGGTGCTGCCTGTGCGGTGACAAACAGGGCCAGGACAGGCATCAGCAGTAGCGGGCGCATTACTTCACTCCGGTTGGTTGGTAGTCGCCCGCAGCAGGCGTGGCACGAGCAGTGCCGACATGGTAGGCGCAGTTGCTGTGTATGACAATGTTGTATGCGGTCCGGATGCTCAGCTGGGGTCGAGCGATTTTGCCAGCTGAATCATGGCGGTGCCGGTGGTTGGGTGCGGCTGGCGATCAACGACGCCATAGCCGTGGCGGGCAAATAGCCGGATCAGCTTGAGATTGGCTGCCGTAGTCCAGGTCGCGGCGCGCTGCAGCGCAACGCTGCGACACCATGCTTCGCCGGCCAGCAGCAACTGGTTGGCTACCGACTGCTTGCGCCAACTCGGCACGACAAACAGGGCGGCGATCAAGCCAGCGGCACACCCTTGCGCGTCCAGCTCTTCCCGCACTATGCAATGGCCGGTGATTTCGCCGTGTTCGGTTTCGGCCAGATAGACCCGCGCCAGCGTCTGGTTGCGGTCCAAGTGCCAGCGCACCCGCGCTTCCAGCCAATCCAGGGTATGCAGGGCAATCCCCTGGGCTTCGCCTTCCACTTCGATCAAGGTATCGCGCATGCGGGTGGCGACCAGGGCAATCTCGCTATCCGAGCCCGCGTCGATCGGACGGATGCGTCCGCCGGAGGGCAGCAGGAAATCCGGGTGCTGCAGATGTAGCTCAGGCATGGCTGGCTCGGTCAAGTGGCAGGATCAGGGTTTGATTATATGCCGCGACAAGCGTCAAAACTGCACATGCGCAGCCGAGCCGCCATCCACATACCAGTTGGCGCCGGCGACAAAGCTGGCGGCCGGGCTGGAGATGAATGCAACGACTCGGGCGACTTCTTCGGCACTGGCCAATCGCTGCATCGGATTGCGTGCCAGCACCGTCGCAAATCGTGCCGGGTCATCGCGCTGTGCACGGCCCCAGATGCCATCGGCACACAGGGTATCGCCCGGTGACACCGTATTCACGCGCACCTTGGGCAGCAGTTGTGCCGATAGCGATTTCATATAGTGGGCCATGGCAGCCTTGGCGGCGCCATAGGCCGCCGAGCCCGGTGCCTGGAGCGAGCTCGCCTTGGAGCCGATAAAGGTAAGCGCAGCATGCGGCGAGCGTTGCAGATATGGCAAGGCAGCTTCGGTGTTGGCTACAGTGGCGGCGACATCGACCGCCAGACTGGCTTGCCAGTCGGTCGACAGGGCGCTGACATTGGCAATGAAAATATCGAAGTCGCCCAGCATGGCCAGCCAGTCCGAAAACGCGGCTTGATCGGTCACATCCAGCAAATGGCCCGCCACCCGGCCCGGCAAGTCGGCCAGCTCGGTCACTAGCGCATCGATTCCGCTTTGCCGCCGCGCGCAAAATGCCACATCACAGCCTTCGGCTGCCAGGGTGCGGACAATCGCCGCGCCAATGCCGGCCGATCCGCCGGTCACCACGGCCTTCAGGCCAGTCAGATGCAGGTTCATGAATACTTACAACTCCCTGGCAATATTTACATCAAGATTTCAGCGTGCAAACGACACCAGAGGCCGATTTGGCGCGAGGCGCTGGCATTCTTTGGCGAGGCGATCATAATCCGCTGGCGGCCGCCATGGTGGCTGGTAATCCAGAATGAGACCGAAATAGGAGATGAACAATGCGCATGATGACTTTGCTGTCCCTGGCTGCGTTGGTAGGTGTGGCGTCTGGCTGTGCCAGCATGGCCAATTACAAGGCTGCCGATTCGGGCGAAGAAGTTGAGGAAGTCAGTTACACCACCGGTAGCAATATTCCGCATCGCGGCACCAAGGTTCGCGCGATGAGTGAAGATGAAAAACTGCGTGCGCTGGAAAGCGTAAGGCAAGGCAATCAAATCAAGGTGGAAGGTCGTTGAGTTCAGACAACGGCAAAGAGCAATGACATTGCCCGCTAGCGCGCCGATTGCGTGGTAGCGGCAGTGTCCCATCGTCAACCGGGAAAGCAGGCGAGAGGCGGGACAGTCGTCTTGCTTGCCCGGGCTGCTGCAGTGCCGGCAAACGACGCAAGCATCTTTCTCCCGAGCGTCGCTTGCGCCTTGATAGTTCAGATGTAACTCGCCCGACTTGGGTGGTGCGCTGTGTCGGTACAACATTGCGCAGTGATTTGCGCCAGAACCACATCAGGTTCCTGCGGGAGGTGCAGATCAATGCAGCGGTCGCGAGGTGTCGATGTTTCCTCGCCCGGCTCAGTCAGCGACAAATAAGCCGAATTGATACCATCCGGGCGTGGGGCTGAGCGCCGAGTGTACGCGTGGCCTGGTTCCTGGAGCGTTTTAGGCGCGCCTGACGATACGTAACAAGGTTTGGAGATGATAGTGTGACTATTCGAGGTAGATTGGCTGCCGCCTCGCTACCATTGGTGCTGCTGGCCTGCGCCGGTTTGCCCGAGCGAGGGGCGTATGAGAAAGGCTTTGTCGCAATCGATCAGGCGACTTGGTCTGAAGAGCCTTCGCAAAACCCGGTGTCGACTGAATACAACTATGAAGAGTCGGCCGAGATCACCGGAAGCCATATTCCGCGCAAGCATCATGAAACGCGAAAGATGACGGCCGACGAGGTCAGGTCGATTGTCGAGCTGCTCAAGCCTGAACTGCCCAAGTAAGCGCGGTGCGGGCAGTTGCGCGACGGGTTGCTACCGCGTCGCCTTTGTCTGACCGCGCATTGTCTCGTAGCCCCTACCTTGCCGGCGCGCAGCGGCCAGCCCTTCAAGCCGCATCAGGCACTGTCGCGCTTGATCACCAGCGCCCCCGGCGCCTGGCACACCGGCATCAGCGAAATCACATTGATATTCACATGGGCCGGCCGGCTGACCAGCCAGGCGACCGTATCGGCAATATCGTCCGGCATTAGCGGCGTGGTGCCCTGGTAGACGCTGGCGGCCTTCTGGTCGTCGCCCTTGAAGCGCACATTGGAAAATTCACTGCCGCCGGCGAGGCCCGGTTCGATGCAGCTGACGCGGATTGGCGTGCCGATCAGATCGGCTTTCAGATTCAGGGTGAACTGGTGGACGAAGGCCTTGGTGGCACCATAGGCATTGCCACCGGGGTAGGGATACTCACCGGCAATCGAGCCCATATTGATGATCTGGCCGCGCGCGCGCGCCACCATGCCGGGCAATACCGCGTGAGTCATGGCGACAAGGCCGAGGCAGTTGGTGTTCAACATCTGCTGCCAGTCATCGAGATCGGCGCGCTGCGCGGGCTCGAGGCCGAGCGCGAGGCCGGCGTTATTGACCAGCAGATCGATATCGGCCCAGTCGTCGGGCAGGCCGGCAATGGCGGCTTCAATGGCGCTGCGGTCCTGCACATCCAGTTGCAGCGGCAACACGCGCTCCGGGAATTCGCTGCATAGCGCTTCCAACCTGTCCTGGCGACGGGCGCTGGCAATCACGCGCCAGCCATCGCCTGCCAGGCGGCGGGCAATGGCCAATCCAAAACCGGCGCTGGCGCCGGTAACCAGGGCTATCTTGTGCGTTGCGGACATGCGGGTTTTTCCTTGGGCTGATCAGTTCAGATACACGCTGTCGTCATGCAGCGAGCCGCCCATTCTAGCGCCATCTGTCGGGACAATCGCCAGTGCCATGGCGATCACGGCCAGCTGCAGCACGGTCAGGCTGCTGGCATACAGCAGCGCTTCATTAAATGAGAGTTCGGTTTTCATGCTGCGGCCTCCGCATACTGCGCGCCGCCGTGGCCGAACGACCAGTTCTCCCTGGCGGTTTCCTGCAAGTGTGTATAGACCGGACACATAGGTAACAGGTGTGCGAGGACATAGGTTACGCATTTCACGTTTTAGGTGGCAGGGTATGCAAGTCCAAAGTCATCAGGCGCTGGTGGCAAAAACGAACCTCAAAGACCCCATCTTTCAGCGGGTCCGGTCGAATCGCGATGGGTAAGCGATGCAAGGCATTGGACACCTTGATTTCGCGCTGCCTGAATCGAAACCAACCATTCCAGCCGACTTCGATCACTTGATCGTCAGGACCATATTCGATAGGCCTCAAAGCGATAGGAAAGACAAGCGGGCTGGGACGATAACGCGTAACTGGGGTTGCCATGGCTAACGCTTCATGGGGGCGCTGCTGGTTGTACACCTCCCGCCATTGATCGAATGCCTGCTGGACGTGGGTGAGGTCCTGGAAGCTCCGGCCGTTCAGGACTCCCGCCTTGAGCGTTCGATGAAAGCGCTCATCCTTACCATTGGTTTGTGGATGGAACGGGCGACTGTGACTGACCCGGATGCCCAGCCGAATCAGCCAAACCGTCAACTGCGTAATCCCGTGACTCGGGTCGCTGGGGCTGCCCCAGGGAGCCCCATTGTCGGCATTGATGCGTACAGGAAGGCCATAGCGCTCGAATACCGCTTGTAACTGAGCCTGCACAGTAGCGGTGTCGGTACGCTCGCAGGCCACCAACGTCAGGTTGTAGCGAGAGTGATCATCGATCAGTGTCAGTGGGTGACAGCGACCGGCCAAGGTATCGAAATAGCCCTTGAAGTCGATTTGCCAGAGCGCATTCGGCTGGTCATGTTCAAACCGTTGCCACGCCTGTGGTTGCTCGCTGGCAGTTGGTGTAATCAGGCCGTGGCGATGCAGAATGCCCGTGATGGTGCTGGGTGAGGGCACGGGAATATGGCCCAGATCGAGCAAGCGGCGCTGTAATTTACGTCCACCCCAGCACGGATGCTGATGGCGGAGGCTGACCACCAGCGCTTCCAGTGCAAGATCAGTCCTGGCTGGAGAATGTTTAGGCACGCGTGACTGGTCAGCAAGACTGTCTGGTGAGTCAGGATCAAACCGTTTACGCCACTTGTAACCCGTCTTGGCGGAAATACGAAAGCGTCGGCACAGGTCGCGAAAGTTGCAGCCTTCCTGCAGAGCGAGTTGCACGAATTCAGAGCGAAGAGACATGGTATCCAGTGGCTTCCAAGGCATGAGGTTTCGATCTCCGGCGCTGCCAAGTGGCATGCACCAGAGTGTTACCCATGTCCCCGCACACCTGTTACCTATGTGTCCGGTCTATACAGTTTTCCAGAAAATGGATAAAGGCCAGCAGCTCGGCAATGGCGCGATAGAGCTCGGGCGGAATATGCTCGTCCAGATCAACCTGCATCAACAGGCCAACCAGCTCAGGCGATTCATGTACATAGACACCCGCCTCGCGAGCCCGCTCGACGATGGTCTCTGCCAGCAAGCCCCGCCCCTTGGCAACGACTTTGGGCGCGCTCACCCCTTCGCGATAGGCCAGCGCAACCGCCTG
>NZ_JAYRLZ010000325.1:0-4355 GCF_041904975.1 Chitinimonas sp.
TGGCGAATACGATCATCTGCCGGAACAGGCCTTCTACATGGTCGGCGGTATCGACGAAGCTGTCGAAAAAGCCAAGACCCTGGCATAAGGTAGCGAGATATGGCCATGACCATGCATGTGGACGTTGTCAGCGCTGAGGAGCAAATCTACTCGGGTACGGCCGAATTTCTGGTCGCGCCCGGTGAAGATGGCGAACTCGGCATTCAAGCACGCCACGCCCCGCTGCTGACCCGGATCAAACCGGGTGCTCTGCGCATCAAGGTCGCCAATAGCAAGGAAGAGGAAGTGCTGGTCTATGTGTCCGGCGGCATCCTCGAAGTGCAACCGCATGTGGTAACGGTTCTGGCCGATACCGCGATTCGCGGCTCCGACCTCGATGAAGCCAAGGCTTTGCAGGCCAAGAAGCTGGCTGAAGAATCCCTGGCGAATCGCTCGGGTGCAATGGACTATGCCACGGCGCAAGCCGAATTGGCCCAAGCCATTGCTCAGCTTGCCGCAATCAAGCGCCTGAAGAAGCACAGCAGCTAAGCGTTTGTGGCTTACACGAAAAGGGACAAGCATCGCTTGTCCCTTTTTCTTTGCGCGTCACCCACCACCACCGTGTCGACACTGCGTTAACCGCTGCCAGTCACAGCCACCGCTAACATGGTCACGAACCGAGGCATTCACGCCGCGCATGGCTGCCATGCGCGCCATGCGGTGGCGCGAAATACCGCGTCCTATATGCTGCAGGGCTATTGCGAGCGCAGCGCCATTGCAATGGCCCGCTTTTGCCAACCCTGTTCACCGAGCCCATGCCCATGCTTAACGGTCGCGCCCTGTCTGCCATCATCATTGGACTACTTTTGTCGAGCGCTGCCGCCTTCGCTGCGAACAATTACGAGGTACGCATCCAAGGGCAAGCTGCCGGCAAGCAGACGATCAGTCACGGTGCTGACGGCGAGACCATGGTTGAATTCGGCTATATGGACCGCGGACGTGGCGATCACATCGTGGCGCGCTGGCGGCTCGACGAGCGGGGCATTCCGACCCGCTATGAGTCCAGCGGCAATGACTACTGGAAGGTGCCGATCACCGAACACTTCAGCGTGCGCGATGGCAAGGCGAGCTGGAAGAACCGCGCGGAACAGGGCGAGTTGGTACTACAAAAGCCCGCCTTCTACCTGCCGGCCAATCCTCCGCCGGAAATAACGGCAGTGTTAGCCCGCGCCCTGCTCAAAGCACCCGATCATCGCCTGGCACTGTTGCCCGAAGGCGAAGCCAGCCTGACCGAGGCGGGTAGCACCGATATTCAGCTGGGCGGCAAGACGCACACCCTGCGGCAATACCTGATCCGTGGGCTCGACTTTATGCCGGTACCGGTGTGGCTGGATAGTGACGGCAATACCGCCGGCGTCCTTGCCGACTGGATGGCGACCCTGCCGGCCGATTTGCAGCCCCATGCCAAAACCCTGTTTGCCGCGCAGGAGCAGGCCGGTCTGGCCTGGAGCGTGCAGCTGGCCAAGGAGCAGACCCACCAGCCAGTCGGCCCCTTGCTGATTCGCCATGCCACCTTGTTTGATCCACGCGACCTCAGTGTCAGCAAGGACATGGCGGTTTTGGTGATCGGCGAGCGCATCGTGCGCATCGCCGAAGACGCCAAGCTGACCGCCCCGCCAGGCGCAGAGGTGATTGATGCCGCCGGCCGCTTCCTGATGCCCGGCATGTGGGACAACCATCAGCACTTTGGTGCTGTCGACGGCGTATTCGACCTGATTGCGGGCGTGACCAGCGCGCGAGACCTGGCCAACGACAATGAAGCCATGTTGCGGCGCGCAGGGCGTTTTGACCGTGGCGAAGAGCTGGGTCCACGCGTATCGCTGGCCGGCATCATCGAAGGTGTCGGACCGCTTGCCGGTCCGACCGATGTACGTGTGGACACGGCCGAGAAAGCCATCGCCGCCGTGGATTGGTATGCCGACCACGGCTATGCGCAGATCAAGATCTATTCTTCGTTCCGCCCGCAGCTCGTACCCATCATTGCCGAGCGGGCGCATGCGCGCGGTATGCGGGTCAGTGGCCATGTGCCGGCCTTCACCTGGGCGCGTCGCTTTGTCGAGGACGGTGCCGACGAAATCCAGCATCTGAACTTTATCCTGCTCAACTTCCTGTATCCGGAATACCAGGATACCCGCGACAAGGATCGCTACACCCGGGTCGCCGAACAGGCGCACAACTTCGGGCCAAATGATCCGCGCCTGACCGAGTTCATCAGCTTTTTGCGACGCCACCATACCGTGCTCGACCCCACGCTCTCGGTACTGGAAGAGCTATATAGCGGCGATGCCAGCAAAGCACCGCCTGCGCTACTGCCGCATATCCAGCGCTTTCCGGCGCAATTGCGCCGCTCCATCAAGGCTGGCGCCGTCGTGGCCCCCGCCGGTCACGAGGCAGCTTATCGCAGCGCCGTGCCCTCACTGATGGCGGTGCTGAAAGCCCTGCACCAGGGCGGCGTTACCCTGTTACCCGGTACCGATGGCTTTGCCGGCTATGGCCTGCACCACGAGCTGGAGCTGTATGTACAGGCCGGTATCGCCCCCGCCGAGGTATTGCGCATGGCAACCCTGGTTCCGGCACAAGTGATGGGGGTCGACAAAGACAGAGGCGCCATCGCCGCCGGCAAGCTGGCCGATATGGTGCTGATCGATGGCAACCCGCTGGAGCGGATCAGCGATATCCGCAAGGTGTACCGCACCATCAAGGGCGGCAAGGTCTACCAGCCGGCCGATATCGAGCGTGCACTCGGCATGTCGCCAGCCATCTAGCGCGGCGCACAGCCTGTATTGCAGCAAGACAATCATTGAAGTACGGCAAGCCAGCGCTTAGCATGCGGGCTTGCCGTTTTTTCCTGTGGATTTGCCATGTTCGGCCTTGCCCCCGCCAGCCTGCTTACCTTTATGGCTACCGCCATGTTCCTTGCCATAGCACCCGGCCCCGATAATCTCGGCGTGCTGAGCCTGGGCCTCTCGCGCGGACGCCGTGCCGCGGCCGGTTTTGCCTTTGGCTGTGCCAGTGGCTGCCTGTTTCACACGGTGCTGGCCGCCGTTGGCGTCAGCGCGCTGATTGCCGCCAGCCCCAGCGCCTTTCTGGCGCTCAAGCTGGCCGGCGCTGCTTACTTGCTGTATCTGGCCAGCAAGGCCTTGCGTAGCAATGGTGGTGTCTCGCTTCAAGGCGAGCAGGGCGGCGACGATGCCTTTTTGCCCTATGTGCGGCGCGGTATTCTCGCCAATGTCATCAACCCGAAAGTAGCGCTGTTTTTTCTGGCCTTTCTGCCGCAATTTGTGAATGGCCAATACGATGCCGGCGCGCAAATCATGGTGTTGGGCCTGCTGTTCACCGTATCGGCCATGCTGGTGTTCCAGTCCATCGCCCTGTTTTCCGGCCTGATCGGCAATTGGCTGCGCCAGCGCCAGGGCGTGTCGCTGTGGCTGGATCGCCTCACCGGCCTGCTGTTCATTGGCCTGGCGGCCCGTCTGGCCCTGGCGCAGCGCTAGCGCCAAGTCGGCTTGTTGGCCGACAAGGGCCTGCGACCTGGGAGTTTTAACCCGACACGCGACGGCGGAAGGCCGATTGCTCGCTTGAGCGGCGCTGTCGGAATGAATTCCGACCTACAAGACCGCTATTTTCGCGTCACCATTTCTGAAGAAAACCATCATGAGCCCAGCCCTCAATGTCATCGTTCTCGCCGCCGGCCAAGGCAAGCGGATGAACTCGCGCCTGCCCAAGGTGCTGCAACCGTTTGCTGGTCGGCCGATGCTGGCCCATGTGCTCGATACCGCACGCAGCCTGCAACCAGCCCGGCTGCTGGTGGTGCATGGTCATGGCGGCGAACAGGTTCAGGCGGCATTTGCGGCGGATGGCGATCTGCTCTGGGCACATCAGGCCGAGCAGCTCGGTACCGGCCATGCGGTCGCCCAGGCGCTGCCGGCCTGTGTCGATGGCGTGGCGCTGATCCTCAATGGTGACGGGCCGATGATCAGTACCGCCAGCCTGCAGCGCCTGGCGCAGGCCTGTGCCGGAACCAAATTGGCGGTACTGACGGTGAAACTCGACGACCCGACCGGCTATGGCCGCATCGTGCGCGACGCCGATGGGCAGGTGCTGAGCATTGTCGAGCAAAAGGATGCCGACGACGCCCAGCGCGCCATTGGCGAAATCAATAGCGGGGTGATGGCGGTGCCGGTGGCGCGCTTGCGCGACTGGCTGCCGCGCCTCGGCCGCGCCAATGCCAGTGGCGAGTACTACCTGACCGATATCATCGCCATGGCGGTTGCCGATGGCGTGCCGGTGCTGGGCGAGTTGACCGATGACGCGGT
>NZ_JAYRLZ010000326.1:0-4354 GCF_041904975.1 Chitinimonas sp.
GTGAATGCAATCAACGCCGCGTAGCCCCGAACATTTTGCCTACCCATTTCCAATTCGCCGCGAAAGCCCGTCACCATGCTTAATTCCATCGATATCGGCACCTCCGGCCTGATAGGTTTTTCCAAGGAGCTGCAGACCATCAGCAGCAATGTCGCCAACCTCAACACCACCGGCTTCAAGGGCAGCAATGCCCAGTTCTCCGCCTACTTCTCCGACGGCGGCAGCGAAGCACCGGGTCAGGGTGCCCAGCAGGGCGCCGGGCTCGGTACGCTGCCCAGCGTGGTGGACTTCAGCCACGGCCAGATCAATGCCACCGGCAATGATCTGGACGCCGCCATCGATGGCGATGGCTTCTTTGTACTGAAAGACAGCACCGGCCAGACCCTGTACACCCGCGATGGCAGCTTCCAGGTCGATGCACAGGGCTATCTGGTCAGCCGCAGCAATGGCGCGCGGGTTCAGGGCTTCAATAGCGCCGGCATCCTGCAAGATATCAATGTCAACGGCCTGCGAACCAATGCCGCCAAGGCCAGCGCCAATGTCAGCTTTGCCGGCACCCTGTCCACCGCCGACACCACCAAGACTGTCAGCGGCATTACCGTGACCGATGCCGCCGGCGGCAGCCACAGCCTGGTGGCCGAGTTCAAGAACAATAACGCCAGCAGCAGCGGCAGCTGGCTGGTCACCATCAAGGACGGCGGCACGGTGGTCGACTCCGGCGAGGTGCACTTTATTGCCGGCCAGCTCGATCCCGGCCACAACAGCGTGTATTTCACCTACAACCCGGCCGGGGTGCCGGCGATGCCGCTGACCCTGACACTGGAAGCCGGCACCACCAGTGCCGCCACCGGCGCCTCCACCTTGGCGGTCAGCTCAAGCGATGGCTATGGCACCGGCACGGTCAGCAAAACCACTTTCGATGCCGAGGGCAAGCTGGCGATCAGCTACTCCAACGGCCAGACGGTGAAGGACCAGCAGCTGGCCATTGCCCTGTTCAATTCCACCGCGCCCTTGCAGCCGGTCAGCGGCAACAGCTTTATCAACAGCAATCCGCAGTCGGTAACGCTGGGCACCGCCGGCAAACGCGGCGGCCCGATCAAGGCGGCCTCGCTGGAAGCCTCGAACGTCGATCTGTCCAAGGAATTCAGCAAGATCATCATCACCCAGCGCGGCTATCAGGCGGCCTCTGAGCTGATCAGCACCGCCAACCAGATGTTGCAAACCCTGCTGCAGATGAAGGGCCAGTAAAGCGTGGCCAATGTTCGACCCTATCTGCTGCCACGGCGCAGCCAGCTCGATCAGCTGGGCGATGCACGCCGCCAGGCCCTGGCCGCCTGGGCCAGCGACTGGGCGCCCTTGCCCGCCTACCAGATCAGCGTACAGCCGGCCTGCGCGCTGGCCGGCTTGAGCGCGGACTGGCGCAGCTACCGGCTAAGCAAGGGCGACATCGCCGGCCTGCAGCTGCCGGCCAATCTGCCACGCCTGCTGGAGCAATGGCTGTTCCGGCTCGAGGGGCACGATGCCGGCAGCGAGCCGCAACGTAGCGCGCCGCTGGCGGTGCCGGTGGTGCAGCAGGCCCAGTCTGCGCTGATTTCTGCCCTGCTCGGCGAAGTAGCCGAACCGTCTGAGGACGCCGGCGCCCTCACCCTGTTATGCCGGCCCGGCAGCGGCGCCAGCTTGCTGACACTCACCGTAGCCAATCAGCCCCTGCGCGTACTGCTGCCGGCCTGCCAGCTCGCGGCCGCTCGGCAAGTTTCCCCTACCCTGCTGCCACCGCTGGCGCCACTGCGGTCGGCGCTAGCACGCCAGCCGGTAAACCTGACCGTGGAGCTGGGCAGCACCGCACTCACGCTGGGCGCCCTGCAAACCCTGGCGCTGGGCGATGTGCTGACCCTGCCCCTGCCCTTGGGCCAGGCCTTGCAGGTTCTGGCGCCGGGCCATGTTCCGCTGTGCCAGGCCCAGCTGGGCGCAGCGCAAGGCCACTATGCGGTCGAGCTGTTCAAGGGGAGCACACCATGAAGTGCGTCAAAGCGTGCTCGCTCGCCCTGCATCCCGAATCACCCTGCCCGGCCGTGGCCGGCAGCCTCACTAAGGACCTTCCATGAGCTCTTCCGAACACGCGGCCGACGCGATACCCCAGCCCATCGCGTTGGACGAACTGCCAGGCTCGGCCGCGCACGCACCCAGCCTGCTTAGCGGCCATCTGGCGTTGATCAAGAATGTCAAAGTGCAGCTGTCGGTCAAGGTGGGCGAGGCGCAAGTCAGCGTGGGTGAATTGTTGCAGATGCGCGAAGACCATCTGCTCACACTCGACCGCCCGCTCGATGCGCCGGTCGATATCCTGCTCGATGGCCAGGTAGTAGCACGCGGCCAGCTGGTGGCGGTGGACGATCAGTTCGGTGTGCGCATCACCGAGCTACCGCGCCTTGATGCGGGCGCCGCTGCGACATGAAGCACCTGTCGCGACTCCTCGCCTTGTTTGCCGCCCTGTTGCTGCTGAAGGTCGCGGCAGCGCCGCTGGCCGATGTGAGCGCCACGCCGGGCAGCCCATCCACCCACGCCATTCCCTACAAGCAGGAACGGCATGGCGATGATGATCTGGCCACCCGCAGCCTGGCCAGCTTGGCCCTGGTCGGCCTGCTGGCCTTTGGCATGGTATGGGGCATCAAACGCTTTGGCCTCTCCGGCCGGCTCGGCAAGGGCTGGGCCGGTCAGCGCCGCTTGCGCCAGGTCGAAGCCATCCGGCTGGGGCGGCACAGCAGCCTGCATGTGGTGCACTACCACGATGAAGAACTGCTGCTGGTCGAGGCCGGCCAGGCGGTGCAGCTGCTGGTGCGCCGCCCCTTGGCAGCAACCCCACCTGAAGCCAACCCTAAGCCAGGGGGAGGCCATGATGTTGAAGCTTGAGCCTACGCCCGCCTACCCCGCACTGCGCCTACCCGTACGCACAGCCAGCTGGCAGCGCGCGCTGTGGCTGCTCGGCCTGCTTGTGCTGGCGCTGATGGCCGGCCACTGTCTGGCAGCCAGCAGCAGCGCAGTATCACTGCCCGGCATGGAGGTGCGCCTGGTCGGCCAGGGCGAGCAGGCGCAGGTTTCCACCGCCCTGAAGGTGCTCCTGGGCCTGACCGTGCTGAGCCTGGCGCCGGCGCTGCTGGTGTCGGTCACCGCCTTTATCCGCATCAGCGTGGTGCTATCGATGCTGCGCCACGCCATCGGCATGCCGGAAACCCCGCCCAATACCGTGCTGGTGAGCCTGGCGCTATTCCTCACCCTGTTCACCATGGCGCCGGTATTGAAGACGGTGAATGAGCAGGCGTTCCAGCCGTTCATGAACGACAAGCTGGCGCCTGGGCCGGCGCTCGATGCCGGCATCAAGCCGATACGCGACTTTATGGTGCGCCAGACCCGCGAGCAGGATATGCAGCTGATGGTGGAGATCGCCAAGGCGCCCGAACCGCGAACCGTCGATGACATTTCCACCGTGCAGCTGATTCCGGCCTTTATGTTGTCCGAGCTGCGCGCGGCCTTCCAGATCGGCTTTGTGATCTTCCTGCCTTTTGTGCTGATCGATCTGATCGTGTCGGCGATCCTGATGGCCCTGGGCATGATGATGGTGCCGCCGGCCACCATCTCCCTGCCGCTGAAAATCCTCATGTTCGTGCTGATCGATGGCTGGAACCTGGTCACCAAGGCCCTGCTGGGCACCTTTGTATAAGCGGTAACGCGATGCTGGACCTTGCGGACAATGTGAATGCCCTGCTGCCGCTGGCCGACGAGCCAGCGCTGTGGGCATCGCTGCGCGCAGGCGAGCAGGCGGCGCGCAGCCGGCTGATCGAAGCCTACCTGCCGTTTGCCCGCATGCTGGCCGCCAAGCAGTATGCCGGCCGCATCGGCGATGATCTGGAATTTGCCGAATACCTGCAATCGGCCACCGTTGGGCTCCTCGAAGCGGTGGAGCGCTATGACCCGGCACGCGGGGCCCTGTTCAAAGCCTATGCGGTGCTGCGTATCCAGGGTGCCATGCTCAATAATCTGGAACAGGCAACCGAGAAGCGCAGCCAGATCACCACCCGCCAGCGCCTGAAAGCGGAGCGGCGCGATTCGGTCAAAGACGCGTTGAACGACCACGACAAAGACCTGTTCCACCAGCTGGCCGATGTGGCGATCAGCCTAGCGCTGGGCTTTATGGTCGACGAGGCAGACAGCTATCGCCACCCGGATGCGATGGCCAGCCCGCACTACAGCAGCATCGAGCTGGCGCAGCTGCGCCGCAGCATGAAATCCTTGGTCGATCAGCTGCCCGAGCGCGAGCGGCTAGTGATCAAATACCATTACTTCAACCAGATGCCGATCG
>NZ_JAYRLZ010000026.1:0-26128 GCF_041904975.1 Chitinimonas sp.
TCAAGCGGCCACATGCACGAGTGAGGGCAATTCGGCCAGCCCTGCTTCCATCTGCGCCCGTGACAACTACTCGCTGTACCAAGTCCAGCGCCAGTTCCTGCAAAACGCCATTTCGGCTCCGGACCAGCTGCGCCAGCGCGTCGCGTTTGCCTTGTCGCAGATTCTGGTGATTTCGGGCCAGGTATTTGCCATCAGCAAGCCTTACGCCAATGTTCCTTACCAGAACATCCTGCTCGACAATGCCTTTGGCAACTATGAAACGATCCTGACCAGGATCACCCTGTCGCCAGCGATGGGGGATTACCTGGACATGGTCAACAACCCCAAGTCCACCAATGCCAATCAGCAGCCGAACGAGAACTATGCGCGCGAATTGATGCAGCTGTTCTCCATCGGCCTGTACAAGCTGAACCTCGATGGCAGCGTGCAGCTCGACGCCAGCGGCAACCCTCTGCCCAGTTATGACGAGAACGTCATCAAGGGATTTGCCCGGACCTTTACCGGCTGGACCTATGCGCCGGTGCCCGGCGCGGTGTCGAAGTCGTTCAATCCGAATTACTACGGCGCCGATATGATCGCGGTGGAAAGCTACCACGACACCGGCAGCAAGCAGTTGCTGGATGGCGCCACCTTGCCGGCAGGCCAGACCTCGGCACAGGACCTCAGCGCTGCCATCCACAATGTATTCATGCACCCGAATGTCGGCCCGTTTATCGGCAAGCAACTGATCCAGCATCTGGTGACCAGCAATCCGAGCCCGGCCTACATCAGCCGCGTAGCCGCCACCTTCAACAATAATGGCAGCGGCGTACGCGGTGATATGGGTGCCGTAGTGCGCGCCATCTTGCTTGACCCGGAAGCACGCGGCGGCATGCATGCCGAGGGCAGTTACGGGCATTTGCGTGAGCCGGCCCTGTTCATGGCCCATTTCTATCGCTCGCTCGGTGGCATCAGCGATGGGGTATGGCTGAAGGACCGCAGTAATGAAATGGGGCAAAACCTGTTTTACCCCGATACGGTATTCAATTACTACCCGGCCGATTACAGCCTCTCGAGCGGCCAGGCGGCACCGGAATTCGGCATACAGAACACGGCAACCGCCTTGGCTCGCGCCAATTTCGTATATAGCGCAGCCTTGAGTACGCCCAGCGGCAATATCGTCTATGCCGCCCAGCCGAATACCACGGTAAGCGGTGCCACCGGCACCTATCTCGATCTCACCCCCTATATCGCACTGGCGAGTAACCCGGGCGCCCTGGTCGATCGGCTCAATATGTTGCTGATGCACGGCACCATGCCGCCTGATACGCGCAGCCAGCTGATCTTAGCGGTAAGCAATGTATCGACTGACCCCAAGGTGCGGGCGCAGACCGCAATCTATCTCGTGGCCAATACGCCGCAATTCATGGTGGAGCGTTGAAATGACCTTCTCACGTCGCGATTTCCTCAAGGCGGCCACCCTGTCTGCCGCCGCCGCCCCCTGGGGCTGGATGCAGGCCCTGGCAACCACGCCAGCCACTGACGACTACAAGGCACTCGTCTGCATTTTCCTGTATGGCGGCAATGACGGTAACAATATGCTGGTGCCAAGCGATAGCGGGTATACCGCCTATGCTGCGGCTCGCGGCACCCTGGCGCTGCCGTCGACCGGCCTTGCTGCATTGGGCAGCGCAGCCAGCCAGGGAGGCAAATCATTCGCCCTGCATCCGGCACTGGCGCCGATCGCGCCGCTCTATCAGCAAGGCAAGCTGGCGACCCTGGCCAATGTCGGTACCCTGGTTTTTCCGATGACGGCAGCACAATACCGCGCCCGGTCCAAGCAGACGCCTTACAGCCTGTTTTCCCACTCCGATCAACAGCATCAGTGGCAGAGCGCCGAGTCGGTGTCGCAGACCGTCACCGGCTGGGGCGGACGGATTGCCGATGCGGTGCTGTCAAGCAATGGCGCAGCTACAGTGCCGGCACTGATGTCGATTGCCGGTTCCAGCCTGTTCAACAATGGAAAACAGACTGCGCCACTGGTGGTACCCAGCAGTGGCTCCTTCGGCCTGCGTGACAATGGCAGCAGCACAGCCGCGCAAACGCGCAACGCCACGCTGGCAAAGATCCTCGGAATCGATACCGGCAACCCGCTGGTTGGCGCCTCGGGAAATCTGCTGTCACAGGCCATTGCCAACGCGGCGCTGATCAACCCCATCATCCAGGGCAGCAGCGCCACCGTCAGTGCGGCATTCAGCGGCGTCAGCGGCAGCCTTGCCACCCAGCTGGCCATCGTGGCCAAGCTGATCGAGCAGCGCGCTGCCACCGGCCTCAAGCGCCAGGTGTTCTATGTATCACTGGGCGGTTTTGATACCCACAGCAATCAGCTCAATGTGCAGCAAACCTTGCTGGGCCAGCTCGGCAACGCCATGTCGGCCTTCTACAACGCAACGGTCGCACTGGGCCTCGCCGACAAGGTCACCACCTTTACCGTCTCTGACTTCGCCCGCACCTTGAAACCCAACTCCACCGGTACCGATCATGCCTGGGGCAATCACCAGCTGATCATGGGCGGGGCGGTCAAGGGTGGCGATGTGTATGGCAGTTTCCCGACCCTGCAACTGAACGGGCCGGATGATGCCGATGGCGGCGGTCGCTGGGTGCCGACGACCTCGGTCGACCAATATGCCGCCACCCTGGCCAGCTGGCTGGGGGTCAGCGCTGGCGATCTGCAAACGGTGCTGCCGAATCTGTCGCGCTTTGCCAGCAGCAACCTCGGCTTTGTCTAAAGCAGGCGGGGAATATCGATGATCAGGCCGGCATTTTCACCGTATCGCCTTGGCCGCAGTGTGCTGGCGGCCAGCACACTGCTGTGTGCGGCAGCCGGCCTGAGCATCGATGCGGGCCAAGCGTTGTACACCAGCAATTGCCTGGGTTGTCATGGTCGGCCACCGAACGCGATGAAGATCGACCTGCTCGGTGCAGCTGATAATCCTGGTCTGATCCGCCAACAAATCAGCAGCAATCCGTCGATGAAATTCCTGGTACTTGGCGATGCCGACCTAGCCAATATCGCCACCTATATCGCCAACCCGGTAACCGATGACGCCAGCTGCATCATGGGCTGGGGCGAGGTCAACTATCCCGCCCTGCTCAGCCCGCGCGCCCTGACGAATCAGGATGGCGGTTATGCCTATCGCTACTACCCGCCGGCCAATGTCTATCTGGGCGTGAACCTTGCCCAGAATACCAGCACCCGCCATCTGTATTTTCTTGATGCCGCCCATGGCAGCAGTCTGCTCGATCTGGGCAGCATCTCGCCCTATCTCGATGCGGCCTTGAAAGCGGCTTGCCCGTAATACGGTGCGCAAGGCGAGCCAGCACCGCCCGGAGCAAAAAAACAGCTAATGCGCCGGCGCATCCCGTGCGGCACGCCACACCAGATCCCTTGCCACCGCGTCGCCGAGCCAGCGCGCCAGAAGTTGCTGCACCGTACCATCGGCGCGCATTGCTTCGGCCACGGCAACCAGATGTTGCGCATCCCGCTCATCGACCAGGGCACTGGTGATCACCATGCCGGCAATCCCACGCGGCGCCTCGCTGAGTGGCACGATCAACAGGCGCTGCTGCAATTGCGCCTGCTCGATATTGCGCTGGTACATCAGCGAAAAACCGAAAGTCGCGCCGATCCGCCCCGCGGCCAGCTTGCGATACAGCACTTCAACGGTGGGCGAGGTGTCGATGCGATCGGGGGGAATCTGCTCGAACAATCGGTTGCCCCAATCGCCATAGGTCAGCCCGGCCACCTTGCCGAAAATCACCCGGCCATCGCTGCGCACCGTGGTCAGCGACTTGAGATCAAAGTCGCGCAGTACCAGTAGATCAGTACTCATCGAAACCAGCGGCACAAACTGCCGATCGGGCAGATGACGGTCACCGGCGATCGCCAGCAGCGCCACCCGGCCATTATTGCTCAGCGCTTCCAGCCGGGCCGGCGGCACATCCTCAACGCTGATCGCACAGGCGGAGCGACGCGCCAGCTCGCGGTAAAAATCGATACTGAAACCCGCCAATTGTCCCTGGGCATCACGAAACGTGTCGTAGCCCAGCCCTGCCGAGGTGTAAGCGATATAGGCGCGGCTGCAACTGGCCGGATTGGCTGCGAGCGACACGGCCCACAGCAGGCAGGCGATGCGTAAGACTAGCGTCAACATCCGATGAGTATAGGCAAGCGAAATGCCGGCCTCACATCGAAAATGCACCAGGCGCGCAATGCGCGCCTGGTCAGCCTGCTTATTCGCCGATGGCTACCAGCAAGGCCAGTGCAATGCCGCGTGCCGCCGCCGTGATATCGCCAAGGGAAGGGAAGCTTGGCGCAATGCGGATATGCCGGTCAGCCGGGTCCTTGCCATAGGGGAAAGCGGCTCCGGCCGGGGTCAGCGTGATGCCGGCCTCGCGCGCCAGCTCCACCGTGCGACGCGCCTTACCGGGTGGCGTAAGCAGGTCGATGAAATAGCCACCCTTGGGGTGAGTCCAGCTCACCTCGGCCACCCCGCCCAGCAGGGCATCGAACTGGGCCAGTACTGCATCGAATTTGGGCTTGAGAATCTGCCGGTGTTGCTCCATCAACGCTTCCAGCGTGGCCCGGTCTTTCAGGAAGCGCACATGGCGCAGCTGGTTGATCTTGTCCGAGCCGATGGTACGTACCGATACATGCTTGCTCCACCAGGCGATATTGGCAGGCGAGGAGGCCAGGGCCGCGAGGCCAGCACCGGCCAGGGTGACCTTGCTGGTCGAGGCAAACACGATGGCGCGATCAGGATTGCCCGCCTTGGCGCATTCGTCGATCACGCTGGCAATGGCGATGTTTTCGTCAGACAGATGGTGGAAACGGTAAGCATCGTCCCAGATCAGGCGGAAGTCGCCGGCCGCCGTCTTCATGCCGGCCAAACGGCGCACCACCTCGTCGGAATACACCACGCCACCCGGATTGCTGTACTTGGGCACGCACCACATGCCCTTGATGCTGGCATCCTCGCTGACCAGCTTCTCGACCAGCGCCATATCGGGGCCGCCATCGAGCATGGGCACATTGATCATCTTGATGCCGAGCGCTTCGCAGATGGCGAAGTGGCGATCGTAACCCGGCACCGGGCACAGGAAGCTGATCTCGCCTTGCTTGCTCCACGGCGTACCGCCAGTGGCGCCGTACAGCAGATGGAATACCACCGTGTCATGCATCAGGGCCAGGCTGGAATTGCCATCGACCACCACCTGGGCGGCCGGCACATCCAGCAAGCTGGCGAACAGGGCTCGCGCTTCTGGCAGGCCTACTGCGCCACCGTAATTACGGGTATCGGTAGCATCGGCTGCCTTGAAGTCGGGCATGGCGGCCAGCAAATGATTGGACAGATCAAGCTGCTCGGGCGCCGGCTTGCCGCGAGACATATCGAGCTTGAGGCCCTGCTGCTTGAACGATTGGTAGTGAGCGAGTGCTTCGGCGTGATTCATGGCATGAAGTCCTACGGTAGAAAGTGCGTCATGTTGGCATGCCTTGGCCGAATCTGCACCGGGGGAATCGATTGACCCGCCGCTTCAACCGGGTGATATTCGCCGGATTTCCTGCGGAGCCAAGCATATGCACCAGCAAGCGCTGAATGTACTGGGCCAGCCTTTGCAAAGCTGCAGCCTGCAACCCTTGACCGGCTTTTACCGCGACGGCTGCTGCAATACCGGGCCGGATGATCGCGGCCGGCATATCGTCTGCATCGAAGCCACCGCCGGCTTTCTCGAATTTTCGCGCCAGCGCGGCAATGATTTGTCCACGCCCCGGCCGGAATACAGCTTTCCTGGCGTGAAACCAGGCGAGCGCTGGTGCCTGTGCGCCGAGCGCTTTGTCGAAGCACTGCTGGCCGGCCATGCGCCGCAGGTGGTGCTGACCAGCACCCATGAGGATGTGCTGGACCGGCTGTCGCTGGAAACCCTGGTGGCTTACGCGCTGGATCGCCCCTAGGCGCTGTTGATATTTTGTCGGCGGATCGCGACAAAACATCAACAGAGCCTAGTACAGATCGGTATCGGCCAGACTGTAGTAAAACGCGCTCTGCAAGGCAGTAGTATCGAGCTGCGCATCAAACACGCGAAAGCAGGGGATCAGCGGCAGTACCGGCGCGATCCCGGCAAAGCCCAGATCCGCCAGCCGGGCAAGTTCGGGATGCTGCTGCGCCAGCATCAGCTGGATACGCGCCACGCCACGATTGGCAAGCTGGCGAGTCACCCGCAGCCAGAAGCCGCCGCTCAGTGCCTGATCGGGCAATTGCCAACGCAGCAGATAGGCGGTGTCGCCCTTCAGGCGAAACACCAGCTCCCCCAGGCGCCGCGCCTCGCCAATGCCGTGCAGGCCATAACCCAGGTAGCGCGAATCGCTCAAGGGATAGCGCCATTGCCGGTAGGCACTGCTATCGGCAAAGCACAGCGCCTTGTGCTGCGGCAGTGCTGTCAGCTGCAAATCGACCAGCTTCACGACCTGCCCTGCCATCGATAAACCCTGGCTGCCGAGCCGCCCATCCGACAGGCATTGCAGCCAGAGCGGCGCCTGCAGGCGCTGATACTGCAATGCCCGCTCGCCCTGGCGCCATGGCCCTTTCGAGGGGTAGCCATACAGCATCTGGATGGCACCAGCCCCGCAAAACTGCGCGTAAAACGCCTGGGCATTGTGGACAAACACGGCGGGGTAGGCTTCGCGTGCCTTGGGATGGCTGAATACATCGACAATCTGGCCGACCTTGATTGACTGGCCGCACCAGCTGGCCTCACGCACAGTCGCACCATAAAACGCCAGCGGTGTCGGGTCGTCTGCGGCAAACGCCAGCATGCCGCAGGCCTCGGTATCGAGCATGCAGTGGCGCCACTGCTCCAGACTGCGCGGCACATGAAAGGCGGCCGCGAAGGCATGGGCCAGAGCCGGCAGATCACTGGCAACAAAGGGACGAAAGCGCAGTTCCGGCATCAGTCAGCTCCGCCTACATGCAGGATGCGCGTGGTGGAAAACTCCACCGTGTAACGTGAATCCAGCTTTTCCAGCAAGGCATCGCGCGGCCACTTACCGCGCATGGCCGCACCATCGGCCAACAGCACCGGGTCGTCCGTGGCGGTGATGCGGGTGCTCGATTCGGCATGCAGCAGCGCCACATCCATGGCCATCACGACGCCCCAGCCCAGCGCACGGGCGTGGATGCAGAAATCGACATCGTTGTAGTTCACCGCAAAATGCGGATCGAATCCGCCCACCGCATCGAATACCGGTCGCGCCACCAGCATGGCCGCCCCGGTCACCGCACTGACCTCGCGGGTCAGTACCCGCTCGTGGCGTCGGCCGACATCCTGCAGATTGTGGGCCACCTGATCCGGGTCGAGCACGATGCCGATATGCTGCAGCCCGCCATCGGGATAATGCAGGCGTGCGCCCACCACGCCGACGCCGGGCAGAGCCAGATAGCGCAGCATGCGCGCCAACCAGTCGGCCTGTTGCGGCAACACGTCGTCATTCAGGAACAGCAGTGCCTCTTCGTTCGAGGTAACAGCAGCCCGGTTATTCAGTGCCGACCAGTTGAACGGCCGCTCATCCACCAGCCATTCGATGCGCCGCTCGTCTGCCAGCCGTGCCCGCAGGGCTTGCGCATAGCCGTCGCGACAACGATTGAGCACCACGGTTGCCCGCCACTGGGTGCCCTCCGTACCCAGCAGCGCATCAAGCAAGGCGGTCAGCCCGCTGGCATTGGCATGGGTCGGAATCACGATATGTACCGCCATGGCGGGCGCCGCCCAGCCGGCAACCACGCCGGGATAATCGTTACGCCAGTCGGCAGTCGCCCCGGCCAGCCCCAGCTCGCGCAGATGGTCGGCCACCGCCAGCGCGGCGGCCGGCTTGCATTCAGGCTTTTGCGCCGGGTTATACGAGACCGATGTCTCGGTAGTGCGCCAGTCATACAGCGGCTTGTTGATATGGACCACCTCGTGCGCGCCCAGCCGCCGGGCACAGGCCAATACCATGGCGTAGTCCTGCGAGCCCTGGTAGCGCGGCTGCAAGCCACCGATCTCCTCGAACAAGGAGCGATCAATCGCCGTCAGATGATTGAGGTAATTGATCGACAGCAACAGAGCCGGCGACCAATCCGGCTTGTGGAAGGTATTGAGCAGGGCGCCGGCCCGATCGATCATGCGGCTATCGGTATAGGCCAGGCGCGCGGCGGGCTGCTCCATCAGTGCCAGTGCCAGCTCGAACAGTGCCGCCGGGTGCAGGCGGTCGTCATGATCGACAAAGCTGATCCACGGCGCATCATCCAGCGCCACCGCCGCATTGCTGGCAGCGACAATGCCGCAATTGCCGTCCAGATGCCTGATGCGCAGGCGCTGTTCACCCTGCGCCAAGCTGGCGAGGCGATCCAGGCAGGCCAGGGTGGCAGGTGTGGTCGAGCCATCATTGACCAGGCACAGCACCCAATTCGGATAGGCTTGGTCCAGCACCGACTGCACCGCTTCTTCCAGCAAAGCGGCATCGGTATTGAACACCGGCATGACAATGGTGAAGCGCGGTCCGCTGCGCGCCAGCGCCAAGGCGGCACAGGCGCTGCCGGCATCGAGGGTGCTCTGTGGTGCGCCGGACTGCACCAGCGCACGTGCGCTGTAATCGGCCAGCGCCGCGGCCAGCGCCGCGGCCTGCGCGCCGGCCTGTTGCAGCAAGGCAACTTGCTCCTGCAAGCCGTGCCGCGCCAGCAACTCGCGGTCCCGCTCGGCCTGCAGCGCCAGCAAATTGCTTAACAACTCATCAAGGTGGTGCGACTGCAGTCGCGCGATCAGTTTATGGCGGACTGCCTGTCGCCATGACTCATAGCCGCGCGCCTGATGCACCTCGCTCAGCGAGGCTCCCTGATCGAACAAACGATACTCGGCGCTTACCGCATCGATCTGGGCAAACCGCCGCCCATCCAGCGCCATGCTGGCGATGACGTCCCAATCTTCATAAGCGTGCAGGGCCGCATCAAACGGGTAGCCGCGCAACAAGCTGGTACGGCAGACAAAGGCGTGAATCGGGATCACGTTGCCCAGCAGCAGCCGCGCCGCACTGGCCGGCTCACCCAGCACATCGAGCACCGCACCGGGCAGCACCCCGCCCTCTACCAGCTCGCATTGACGCAGACGGGTGCGGCTATAGGCCAGGTCGATCCGCGCATCGGCGCGCAGCTCGGTGATCAGATTGGCATAGTGCTCCGGATCGAGCACATCGTCCTCATCCAGGATGGCGATGTATTCGCCATCCGCTGCGGCAATGCCGCGATTGAGATTGTCGCTGCGATTGTGCACCCCTTGAACGATACGAATATGCAAGCCGGGGAAAGCGGTCAAATCGGGCGCCTCTTCGCCAAACCACACCAGCACCACTTCCAGCATGTCGTATTCCTGCGCAGCAAGGCTGGCCAGCGCATGGTGCAGCATGGGCATGCGCGAGGCGCGCACCACCACCGACAGCAAGGGTGTGGTCTCGAAGAAGTTTTGCGGGCTGCCATCCCAATCGAATACCAGAAACGCCTCGGCCCGCTCGCAGCCCTGGCTGACCCCGCGCATGATTGCCAGGCTGTCGCACAAACGGGCGTAGTCATATTGCGCAAGCTGGCTGCCATGGCAGGCGAGTGCCGCTTGCTTGTGCTCCCAGAATCGACCGCACGGTTCCAGCCAGTTGATCACCGGCATGGGCGATACGGTTTCGTAAAACCACAGCTCGCCCTGCCAATGGCCAGTCAGGGCCAGCAGACAGGCGCGGGTGGTACGACGATGGTCGGCATGTTGCTCGCTTGGCGAAGGCAGCAGGATGCGGTCGGGCCGTAGCAGCTTGACCTGGCTTCGCAAGCGGACAAGAAACGCCTGGTCCAGCGGGATGGCGCCATCGGGATAATCCCAGAACATGGCGCAGCCCTGATCCAGCCCAAGCTCGGCCAACCCTGCCAGACACTCGCTGCGCCGCAACTCGGGCGTGGCCTTGCCTTGCGCACCATCGCTGATCACCACGATGCTGATGGTCTCACCACGGGCAGCGGCAGCCGCCAGACTGGCGCCGCAGGCAATCACTTCATCATCGGGATGCGGTGCTATCAGCAAGGTACGCTTCATCGTGTCCTTTCCATCAATGCAGGCAACAGACGCTGATGCACTTCGCCAGCAAACCAGGCATCGCCAAACAGGCCATAGCGCAGCAAATCGATACGCCCGCCATCAAGCCGTATCTCGCCGCGCAGGCACCCTTCCAGCATAAAGCCGAAATGCCCGGCCAAACTTTGCGCAGCGCGATTGTCGGCGCGAATGCAACAGCTGATCTTTGCCAGACCCAGTCGCACAAAGCCCATCTCCAGCACCGCAGCTATCGCCAGCAAGGCCAGCCGACTACCGCGGCCGTGATGCACATACACCGAGAACTCCGCCTTGGCGTGGTGGTAATCGATGGCGGTGAGTCGTAACCAGGCGAAAGGCTGCCGGTCGCGATAGGCCAATACATCGATTTCCAGAGGCAGATCGCCGCCCTGCACCAATTGGTAGCGTCCGGAAAATTCGGCAAACGAGGCAGGAAGCGGAGGTGGCCAGAACAGGCCGAAGTCGGGGGTTTGCGTAACCGCCCACAGTAGCGGAAGGTCGGTCTCATCCACCCGCATCAGACCAAGGCGGCCGCTGCGCAATAGCAGTCGACCGCCCTCGGTATGCTCGCTCGTTTCAGGCTGGATCGAGTCAGCCAAAATCAATATGCGCTGCAGCCATAACCACCATAGGACGATGAGCCGCCCGACGCAGAAATGGTAATCTCGTCAAGCTCGGAATAGCGCAACGCCTTCCAGTAGGCTGCGCCCGAGCCACCGCTCTGGCCTTGTGGCTCGATGACTGCCTGCATATAGAACTTGCTGCCAGCCTTGAGCGAAATACCGCGCGCCGCCAGATCGTTGAGCTTGATGCTTACGGTCACCGCACTGACCTGCTCACCAGGGACCGAAGCCTGCGCCAATGCCGTCGCCTGCTGATGGCTGAACACACTGGCCATGGTTACGCCATTCAAACCGATATGCAGATCTTGCGACAAGCCTTGCAGATTGACGTCGTCCTTGTCTTGCGAGGCCAGCACCCACACCGTATCGCCGGGGCGCACGCCGGTCACCACGACCGACATTTTCTCGGGAATCCCGCCGCCCACGCACACCGTGGCCCCCCCACCCGCGCCATAAGGGCCGCCTTGCGAGAGCGCCACACTGCCGCTGGGGATTTCCAGCAAGGTGAGCTTGGTAGTCGTGAAATCATTGTAATCGGGCGGGATAGCAGCCAGGGCCGGCAGGGAGGCGGCCTTGCCCAACAGCAGATAACTGGCGAAACGTTTTTTCATGGTCGCAGCTCCAGAGGCACGGAGTTAGAAGTTAGGTAAAGCCCCTGCCGAATTCAAGCATGGCCAGCCAAGTCGGAACGACAACCGACAGACGGGTAGACCGCCAGTGTCGGCCGGTATCGGTACAATGCCGCACTTTCCCGATGCAGACTTTCCGATGACTGACGAACTGGACCAGCTGTTTGCCAATAACCGCCGCTGGGCGGATGACATCAAGGCGGCACAGCCCGATTTTTTCGAGCAACTGGCGCGGCAACAGACGCCCGAATATATGTGGATAGGCTGCGCCGACAGCCGGGTACCCGCCAATGAGCTGATCGGCCTGCTGCCGGGCGAAGTGTTCGTGCACCGCAATGTTGCCAACCTGATCGTCCACTCCGACCTCAACTGCTTGTCCACCATCCAGTTTGCTGTGGACGTGCTCAAGGTCAAACACATCATCGTTTGCGGTCACTATGGTTGCGGCGGCGTACGTGCGGCACTGGAACAGCGGCGCGTCGGGCTGGCAGACAACTGGCTGCGCCATATCAATGACCTAAAGCGCGTACACAGCCGCTGGCTGGATAAATTCCCGGTTGAAATGCACGAAGACAAGCTGTGCGAACTCAATGTGGTCGAGCAGGTAGTCAATGCCACCCAGACCACGGTGCTGCAAGATGCCTGGGCGCGCGGACAGCAAGTGACCGTGCATGGCTGGTCCTACCGCCTGTCTGACGGCCTGCTGCAAGACCTGAAGATGTCCATCGATGCCCCCGACGCACTGGCCGATCATTACCGCGATTTCTTCAAGCGCGATCTGCCCAACTGACCCGCTACGCGCCCTGCATGCACTAAGCCCCTGATCCGGCTCAAAAAACTGGACAATCTGGCGGCTTGTGCGTAGCATCCGCGCCCCTTTTGCATTTCGAGGTTCGCCATGTCGTCACTCTCCGCCCGCGCCTGTGGCATCGACTTCGGCACATCCAACTCCACCGCCGGCTGGCTACGCCCTGACGCTAACACCTTGCTGACACTGGAAGACGGCAAGGTCACCCTGCCCTCGGTGGTGTTCTTCAATGTGGAGGAAGACGCCACCTGCTTTGGCCGGCAGGCGCTGGCGGAATACCTCGATGGCTATGAAGGCCGGCTGATGCGCTCCTTGAAGAGCCTGCTCGGCTCCAGCCTGATCGACGGCCAGACCGAGGTGGCGGGGCGCGCCCTGCCGTTTCGCGAGCTGTTGCAACACTTTATCGGTGAGATCAAGCGCCGCGCCGAGCTCAGTGCCGGCCGCAGCTTTGATACCGCCGTTTTCGGCCGTCCGGTGCATTTCGTCGATGACAATCCGGCCGCCGATGCACGCGCCGAAGCGACGCTGGCTGAAACCGCCCATGCTGTCGGTTTCCGCGAAGTCAGCTTCCAGTTCGAACCGATTGCCGCCGCCTTTCATTACGAGCAAAGCATCACCCGCGAAGAGCTGGTGCTGATTGCCGATATCGGCGGCGGTACATCGGACTTTTCGCTGGTGCGCCTCTCCCCCGAGCGGGCCAAGCTCAATGACCGGCGCGACGATTTGCTATCGAACGCCGGTGTGCATATCGGCGGTACCGACTTCGACAAATACCTGAGTCTGGCCGGCATCATGCCGTTGCTCGGCTACAAAAGCCGACTGAAGAACAATGCCGAAGTGCCATCGAGCTACTTTTTCAACCTGGCGACCTGGCACACCATCAATTTCAACTACAACCGCAAGATCTGGAGCGAGTTGCAAGAGGTATATCGCGACGCGCTGGACAAAGATCGGCTCGACTGCCTGCTGCGGGTGATCGAGCGGCGCGAAGGCCACTGGCTGGCACTGCGGGTGGAAGAAGCAAAGATCGCCCTGTCCGATGCCGCCTCGGCCACCTTGCAGCTGGACCGGATCAAGGAAGGTCTCACCCACGTGATCGACCGCGACACCTTCGAGTCAGCCACTGCCCAGCTGGTCGATGATGTCGAATTCACCGTGGCCGAACTTTTGCGCGACGCCAATCTGGCCCGCCAGGATATCGATACGGTGTTCTTTACCGGCGGCTCCAGCGGCATTCCGATGCTGCGCCAGCGTATTGCCGCACAGTTGCCGCAGGCGCGGCCGGTAGAGGGAGATCTGTTCGGCAGCATCGGCGCCGGTCTCGCGGTGGAAGCGATGCGCCGCTACGGTCCGATGGCTGGCTGATCGGCAAGACGATTTTGTCTCTTGGGCAGCAATTTTCCTGGTAGATCGGGATTTATCCCGATGCAATCGCAAAAAAATGCGCTGTCGGAATCAATTCCGACCTACACCCACAGCTCGGCGCTTGGCTGAGCAAGGGACACAATCAGGAAATAGTTTGTCGACCGATAGGGGCTGCTTCGATTGCGCAAAAGCGACGGCCGCTGCCGTCTCCATTCTTGGCCCACATACCGCGCATCAGCCCTCAGAAAATTTCCTGCGCAAAGCCGATACCCAGCTTCTGGCAATGCCCCTTGATTTCCGCCGCAAATGGCGTCGGGCCGCAAAAGAATAGCTGGGGTGATTCCCCGGCGTGGCGCTGGCAGATATCAGCCAGCTCCTGCCGCCACTGCGGACGACCCCAGCGCAGCCGGTAGGGGCTGCCGGTGGCGGCATCGCGGCCATGGCGCAAGTGGTAGCGCTCGCTGGCAATCTGCAGTGCCAGATCGCCCAGATTACGCTGCACCATGCTGCAGTAGATGCGCACATCCACCTGCGCGCCCGCCGGGCCACAGGCCAGCTGGTTCAGAATCGGCCGGATCCAGCTCACCGCCTCGGGTGTGCGGCATACCCAGAACACATAGATTTTCTCCTTGACCCGCATCTGCCCTTGCTGAGCCTGCAAGGCGACATGCTGCAGCAATGAGGCATAAGGCGTGATGCCGATGCCGCCGGCTACCAGGATGGTGACCTTGCTGCGCAGCGCCACCACACTGGGCGCCGAATAGGGCCCGTCTATCTGCACCGGCAGGGGCAGCAGGCCTTCGGGTTTGTCGCGCGCCAGCTGGTGCAACTGGCCAGTCCAGTAACCGGCATTGCGGATATGCAGGGTAAGGCGGTCCGCCTCCGGCGCCGACGACAGGGTGAACGGGTGCCATTGCTGGCGGTCGATTTCCGGAATACGCAGGTAGAGATAGTCGCCGGCCTGAAAACGGAACCCGGGCGGCCGCTTCAATTCAACCCGCAGCACCTGATCAGCCAGCGGCTCCAGCGCAAACAGGCAGGAAAGCTGTGCCTGGCGTTGCATCTGCCACAAGCGGTTCAGGGCATACAGGGCACCGGGCACGATAGCCCAGGCCCAGAACATCGGGCTATGCCACAGCATCAGCGCGAACCAGACTAGGTACAAGCGATGGCTTTGCCGGAACCAATGGTAGCGGCGTGGTTTGCGATAAAAGCGGGCACGGGCGAAATACACCATCAGGCCGATCACCAGCAGCAGCACCAGACCGGTGATGCCCAGCATGGTCTGCAGCAGGAACTGGCTCAGGTCGTTGTGCAGCAGCGCCTGATGGGTGATCTGCCCGCCCATATGGACCAGACTGAACAAGATCAGCGAGTAGCCGATCAGCTTGTGCAAGGTACGCAGGGACTGAAACGGCAGCACGCCCGAAGGCAGGCGGCGGTGCAGTGGCGTCAGCAAGCCTTTTAGCATGGGCAGCACCACCAAAGCCGTGCCGAGATTGACGCAGGCGGCGGCACCACGGGCGATCTGGATGGCCAGGTCGGCGCCGCGCGCGCGGTAGCTGAAAAACTTCCAGGCGAATACCGCCACACACAAGGCGACAAAACCGGCAATCCACGCCAGCAACAGGCGCTGGTGCGGCGCCTGCAGCCAGTCCAGCAGTGAATCGACTTCACGCGAGCGGCGCAGTTTGCCCAGCCAGTTGATCTCATCGCTGGCCAGCAGCTTCGGTGCATCTTCCAGCTGATCGAAAGCCTGGCCAAAGCTGGCGCAATCGAGCTGACTACGCTGGCCCTGCCCATCCGGATCGGCGAACATCGATTGGGTCAGGCGTCGGCACAGGGCCAGCTTGCGCTGCCGGTCCGGCATATCCAGCGCACTGTACAAGAGCTTGCCGAAGTGCCGCTCCTGCAACTGCGGCTCGCCATTGGCCAATGCCATAAAAGCGGCGCGGCGCCGATCAACGGCGAGCCCGCTATTGGCCAGGGTCAGGAATCGCGCCATCGCATCGCGCTGCAACACGGTCTGGCCCGCTCCGGCCAGGCCATTGAACACGCTGCGGCGGATGTAGGCAGACCGGATGCCGCTTACCCGGCCGAACTGCCGCGCATCGATCGCTGGCTTGCCACGCAGCGCCGCCTGCGCCAGGCGATAGGCGCGCGCATCGTAGCGACTGGTATCGTCATCAACGATGTGTTCGAGCGTGGGCAGGGCAGACAGTGTGGACACGACAGACTACGGACTGGTAAAAACGGCGGCATTTTTACCATTCAATATCCAATTGACATATCCGTTTGTCATGAAAATTTGCTTTAAGCCGCTTTCACCAAACCGAAGGGGCGGGAAATCGGCTTGCTGATGCGGTTTAGCCAGCATGCCGGCCACAATCCGCCATACGGCATGTGCAAAGCTATCGTGGTGAGCTGTTGCAATTCAGCCAATGCAGCAGGCAGATCCGAGCTCCGGCGCGTTTGCCCGGCGCGATATGTGAATTCCAAGGCCGTGCAGCCACTGGCAAACCTGCACACCTCCCAAAGGCACGGGACATCGGCGAGCAAGCAAGCAGCCGCGAAGCAGGGAGCGCCTTGCTTGCCTTACCGTGCCGCGTTGGCTTACGCCCTGCCGGGCTTGCCACACCTTATCGACTGCCGCTAGATTAAGCGCCCCACCCTGAGCACTTGAACACAGAAAGGAGGTTAAAAATATGGTTCTGTCGTCGTGCACCGTCTGGTTTGCACGCCTTTATGGCATGTACGCCCGCTCCTGCCCCGTATCCAGCGCGCTGCGATAAGGGGTCGGAGCAAGACCGACTCATCGGCTGGCACATTCGCTTTGCCACCCAATACCGGGTTCTTCCCGACTCCCATCGTCAGCGCCTTTGTTGATGAGGATGCTTGCATCCCGAACGAATGGCATGAGCGATGACTACACTGATTTCCGCACTTTCCCTGCAACTGGAAACCGCCGACGGCGTGTTGTTCCAGGATCTCTCCTTCACCCTCAAACTGGGCGATCGCATTGGCCTGATCGGCCACAACGGCTGTGGCAAATCCACCCTGCTCGCCTTGCTGAGCGGACAAGGCGAGGCCGATAGCGGCACGCTGCAGCGCGCACGCAGCCTGCGTCTGCAATATGTCGAGCAACATCTGCCTGCCGAGCTGGCCACGCTGAGCCTGTTCGACGCGTTGAGCGAGGCCATCGGCTATGCGCCGGATGCACGATGGCGTGTCGAAGCCTTGTTGCAGGAGCTGGGCTTTTCGCCAGCACAAGCCGACATCCCGGTGGCAGGTCTCAGTGGCGGCCAGCATAGCCGCCTGCTGCTCGGACGCGCCCTGTTGCACGAGCCCAACCTGCTCTTGCTCGACGAACCGAGCAATCACCTCGACTTGCCTGCCCTGCTGTGGCTGGAGCAATTCCTGCTGAACTGGCGCGGCGGTTTCGTGCTGGTGTCACACGATGCGCGGCTGCTCGACCGTGTCTGTCGGCAGAGCTGGATCCTGCGTGACAAGCGCTTGCACTACTTTGATCGGCCCTGCAGCGCCGCCCGCGCCGAATTGGCCACCATGGACCAGGCCGCCGGTCAGCGCCATGCGGCCGAGCAAAAGGAGATCGATCGCATCGACAGCAGCAGCCAGCGGCGGGCGATCTGGGGTCGCACCTACGACAACGAAAAGCTGGCGCGCAAGGCCAAGACCATGCAGCAGATGGCCGAGCGGCTGCGCAGCGAGCAAACCGTGCTCAGCGAGGGCAGCCCGTGGCGCTTGCAGCTGCACGGGCAAGCCCATCCGGCGGATCGACTGTTGGCACTGGAGCAACTGAGCGTGCGCGCCAACGCAGGATTGCCGCCCCTGTTCCAGGTCACAGCCGCCAGTCTCAAGGCGGGTGATCGGGTAGCCCTGCTCGGCGCCAACGGCATGGGCAAGTCCTCACTGTTGCGGCAGTGCTGGCAGGCGGTACAGGCGAGCGGAACCGCGCCCGGCATCACCGTGCACGCCCATGCCGCCATCGGCTACTACGACCAGAGCCAGCAACAGCTGGCCGATGGCGCCGATCTGGTCGAGGCACTGGAGCCCTATGCCCGGCTGGGCGGCAAAGTCAGCGAGGCAGACAGGCGCCACGCCCTGATCTCGGCCGGCTTCGCCTACCCGCGTCACCGCCAGAAGGTGGCCAGCCTGAGTGGCGGCGAGCGAGCCCGCCTGCTGTTCCTCGGTTTATCGCTGGCCAGCTACCATCTTTTGCTGCTGGATGAGCCGAGCAACCACCTGGACCTGGAGGGCAAGGATGAACTGGGCGATGCGCTTGCCGGTTTCCCCGGCGGGGTATTGCTGGTATCGCATGACCGGGACTTGATCGAGCGCAGCTGCAATCGCTTCTGGTTGATCAGGCAGGGCCAGCTGGAAATCTGGCAGGATGCGCCGTCTGCCTATGCCCGCCTGCAGGATGGCCAGCCCCAAGGCGCAGCTGGCGAAAGCACGGTAGGGCACAGCCCGGTCGCATCGACGGCAGCCGCAGATGATAGCGATGCCCTGCTAGCCCGCCTGTGCGAGCTGGAAGCGCGGCTGGCTGAGGATTTGGCACGCAAGCCGCGTCAACAACGGCCGCTGGTGCAGCAGCAATGGCGTGATGAAATCGCCGCCTTGTCGGCACAACTAGGCTTGACGACAGCTGCGTAACGCTCGCGACCATAGGGAATGAGGCGTGACGGGGACGAACGATTCGGCTTCGCCACGCCACATCCGATCGGTCTATTGGATACCCAGCCGCTCCATCCGGTAGCGCAGTGAGCGAAATGTCACGCCCAGTATCTTGGCCGCCTGGGTGCGGTTGAAGCGGGTTTTATCCAAGGCCTCGATGATCGCCTCGCGCTCCACGCGGTCGAGGTAATCCTGCAAGGGCGCCTTGTCGCCTATCGCTGCGCCCGGCAGGGCTTCGTCGCCAGCCGCCCGCTTCAGCTGCAGGTCTTCCGGCGTGATGCTCTGCCCATCGCACAGGGCCAGTGCACGTTCGAGGATATTTTCCAGCTCGCGCACATTGCCGGGGAAGTCGTAGGCCACCAGCGCAGCGCGCGCTTCGGCGGTCAGGGCTGGCTCGACCATGCCGTTATGGCTGCATAGCCTGGCCAGCAGACCAAGGGCAATGGCCGGGATATCGTCGCGCATCTCGCGCAGCGCCGGCATATGCAATTCGATTACATTGAGCCGGTAATACAGATCCTGACGGAAGCGCCCTTCCTCCACGCAGCGGCCCAGATCCTGGTGGGTGGCGCAGATGATGCGCACATCGACCGGGGTCTCGCGGGTGTCGCCAAGCTTGCGCACCTGTTTTTCCTGGATGACGCGCAGCAGCTTGACCTGCATGGCCAGCGGCAGATCGGCCACTTCATCGAGGAACAGCGTACCGCCCTCAGCCGCCTGGAAAAAACCATCGCGCTCGGCATCGGCGCCGGTAAACGCGCCCTTCTTGGTACCGAAGAACTCGCTTTCCATCAGGTTTTCCGGAATGGCGCCACAGTTGACCGGCACAAACGGTGCTGCCGCACGGCTGGACTGATTGTGAATCAATCTTGCCGCCCGTTCCTTGCCGCTGCCCGACTCGCCGGTGACATACACCGGCGCCTGGCTACGCGCCAGCTTTTCGATCAGGGTCAGTGCTTCACGCAGCGCCGCTGAATCGCCGATAAACGGGCCACTTGATCGCGCCTGGGCTCCCTTGATCGGCGGCTTCTCTACCTCCAGAGCAGCGCGCACCAAGGTACGCAGCTGCTCCAGCGATACCGGCTTGGCCAGGTAGTCGAACGCGCCGGCTTTCAGGGCTTCTACCGCATTATCCAGACTGCCATAGGCGGTAATCACCGCAACCGGCACATCGGCACCGCTGGACTGGATATGGCGCACGATATCGAGCCCGTTGCCATCGCCCATGCGCATATCGGTCAGGCACAGATCAATACCGCCGGCATCGAGCCGTGCCTTGGCAGCCGCCACACCATCGGCGGTTTCCACGTCCAGCCCCATGCGCAGCAAGGTCAGCTCCACCAGTTCGCGCAGATCCGGCTCGTCGTCAACCACCAATACACGAGGAGATTTATTGCTGCGTTTACTCATATTGTTTGACCTTGGAGAGTGAACAATCCGCCTTGGCGAGACCTATCAAGCCGCAGACCGGGATTGAACTGTGGACAATTCATGTGGGCTTTGCCGGAAAAACGATGCGAAAACACGCGCCAGCAGGGGAAAGCGGCCCTGCCGGGGGCACATATTCCAGCACGCTGTCATTTCCTGCGCAAATTTCGCGCGCAATATACAGGCCCAGACCGGTTCCTTTGGCATCGGTAGTAAAAAACGGCTCGAATAATTTGCCAATGTCATCCGCCGCCACACCGGCGCCATCATCTTGTACTTCCAGCACCCAGGAATCGTCGAGGCGGGCTACCCGCAATCGCAACGAATCATGCTGCTTCTTGCCATAGCGCCAGCCATTGCGACACAGATTCCACAGCACCTGATGCAGCTGCCCTTCGTCAAAACGCGCCACCGCGCCTTGCGGACAATCCAGCAGCAAGGCCGCGGGCAAGTGCTCAACCTCGGCAAACTCACTGGCAAAACGGCTGAGCCAGTCATACAGCCGGATATCCACCGGCTCGGCGCGATCGCGACGGTTCAGGTCCAGCACCTCGCGCACCATGCGCTCCAGCCGGTGAGTATTGTCAGTGATGATGCGGGTCAGGCGGGCAGTAGCCGGATCAGACTTGTCTTCGGCCAATAATTGCGCTGCATGGCTGATGGCCGACAAGGGATTGCGGATTTCATGGGCGATATTGGCGGTGAGCCGCCCCAGTGCCGCCAGCTTCACCTGCTGCGCCTCGCGCCGCAAACGCGCGGTGTCTTCGAGAAAGATCACCGTACCGCTGGACGACACCCCCACCTTGACCGGCATAAAGCGCGGTCGCACCCGCAGACGCAGTGCGTCGAATTCGGTCATGGTGGGCGTACCGCCTTCACGCCAGTGCGCCAGCGCATGGGCCAGCGGCGGGCTGTAGTCGGCCAGACGGGTCTTGCCAGCGATCAGGCCACTGCCCAGTGTCTGCTCAACCCGATGGTTGAACTGGCGCACCACATCGAATTCATCGAGCACCATCACGCCATCGGATACATCCTGCATCACCAGCCGGTTGATCTGCGCCATATTGGCCAGATCGGCGCCGCGCCGCGCCGCCAGCTGCTCCGACTCCGAGGCGTAACCTGCCAGCCGGTAGGCTAGCCAAGCCGAGGTAAAACAGGCAATCGACAGCATGGCCGCCTGGAAAAAATCGGCGCCACCGCCGCCCATAGCCTGCACCAGCTGCTGCAGCAGCACCGCGATACTGGCCAGGGCCGCATGGAACAAGGTGGTGCGGCCGCGGCTGATCAAGCCGGCTGCAGCCAGATTGGGCAGCAAGAGCAGGCCCACCCCGGTTTTCAGGCCACCTGCAAGATGCATGATGCCGACAATGAACAGGATGTCGCCAGCCACCTGGGCGGTCAGCAGCAAGCGAAAGCGCGGCCAGCGCAGCCGCAGGCAGATGCCATTGGCGGCGACCAGCAAGAGGTAGCCGATAAACAGCACATCGAGCGCCGTGCGGTTTTCCAGCTCGCCAAACATCTGCCGGTGCAACAGCAGATTGGCCGAGGCAAGGCCCAGAGCCAGCACGGCGCGGAACAGATTGAATACCTTGGCCGAGCGCCAGTAGGCGTCGGATACCAGATGTTTGGGGTCGCTGCTCATCGAGATGTAAACCAGTTGGCTGCCAAGTAACGAGGCGGACGATGGTAAGCTTGGTCGATGCCGACACGCCATGCCAAATTCATTATTCCGCTTTGCCTTACCGCCACCTGGCTGATCTGGGGCTCTACTTACCTCGCCATCAAGTTCGCCTTGCTCAGCTTTCCGCCCTATGTACTGTCGGGCACCCGCTATCTGATCGCCGGCGTGCTGCTGTTCGGCGCCCTGCTGGTGCGCGGCACCGCCCTGCCCACCTTCAAGCAGACCGCCAATGCCGGCCTGATCGGTTTATTGATGCTGACTATCGGCAATGCCCTGACCTGCGTGGCCGAAAAAACCCTGCCGTCAGGCCCGACTGCACTGATCGTGGCCGCCACGCCCTTGCTCACCGTCATCATCAACCAGCTGCTGGGCAGCCGCGCCCGTCCGCTGGAATGGGCCGGCATCGGCCTCGGGCTGGCCGGCATCGTGCTGATGCATCTGGATAGCAGCCTCGCTGGCGATCCACGCGGCGTGGCGCTGGTGGTGGCCGCCTGCATCGCCTGGGCAATCGCCTCGGCGCTGATGCCGAGGCTGGACCTGCCAGCTGGTGCCATGTCCACCGCCATCCAGATGCTGGTCGGCGGCATGGTATCGATACCCATCGCCCTGCTGCTGGGCGAACGCTTTCCCGGCGCACCCACTTGGCCTGCGGTAGCGGCGCTCGCCTATCTGGTGGTGTTTGGCTCGCTGATCGCCTACTCGGCCTTTGTCTGGCTGCTACGCAACGTACGCCCGGCGCTGGCCACCAGTTCCAGCTACGTCAACCCGGTAGTAGCCCTGTTTCTCGGCTGGCTGATCGCCGACGAAGCGGTCAGCTGGCCCTTGCTGGCGGGCATCGGCGTGATCCTGGCCGGGGTGGCCCTGATCGGCTGGTCCAGCCGCCATCGTGGTTAATGGTGCGTCAAACACCGCAGGGCAGCGCCACGGTCTGCAGGACAACGCCTTCATCGTTTTCCACCCAGGCCACCGCGCCGGCTTGTTCGATGCGCAGCACATCACCGGTCGGCAGCTTGTCACGCCGCGACAAGCGCCCTTGCTGATCGAGCAGCCATGGTCCAAGCAAAGCCCGGACTACCGCATCATGGCGCAGCAAAACGCCTTGATTCTCGCCCGCCTGAACCTGTGAACCGAGGCCGTTCTCATACAGAGCGAGGTAGACCTTGCCCGATTGCGGCGTGCCGACCGCTTGCACCTGCAGCGCCACGTCAAGATCTGAACCCAGCGCTCGAAGCTGCAGCGCAATACTGACTGGCGCCACCTCGGTCCGAGCCAGGGCGCGACGCAAACCGAGATCCGGATTGGCCGACACATCGCGGCCGTTGAGCACCACTTGCGGGGTGAATGCACTACGCAAGCCGCTTTGTCTGACCCGTTCATATTGTCGTTGCGTCCAGCGCGGACTGGCAAAGCGATCACGCCAGCCAATGTAGTCCCAGTAATCGACATGGAATGCAAGCGGTACAAGCCGTTGCGTCGCCAAACCACGCCCAGGCAAAGCTGACAGCCAGCGATCCAGCGGCGGGCAGCTGCTACAGCCTTCCGATGTATACAGCTCAAGCAGCGAAACGCGCTGACTGCCGCTCTGCGCCTGACCTGATTGGCAAACGGTTGCGTGGCTGGCAAGGGCAGCAGCGAGGACTGACAGCAAGAAAAGTGGGCGCATGGTGAGCGTCTCGATGAAGAGCGGACTACTTGGTCGCACATGCCCATCAATGCTGTCGATACAGGCACCGGCCGCATGCTGCTTGCCGCCATACAAGGCCCTCAGCGTAGGTGGCTGCACGGGCAGCAATGTCGGAGCAGGCCACTGTCACCCAAGCTTCACCCACCTGTCACCCCGCCGTGACATCCCCGACATTTACCGGTGCTCCAATCACCTCCCATTCCCCACAAGAATGGAGGCACCACCATGTCGAGCAAGCTGTCACGCCGCAGTTTCCTGGCCGCAACGGCCGCCACCGCGGCGCATGCCGCCGTGCCGGATGGCCTGCGCGCCGCCATGAGCATTGCACCAGCCGGCAATTCGCTGGCAGCGGTCAAGCATGTGGTGATCTTCATGCAGGAGAATCGCTCTTTCGATCACTACTTTGGCAGCCTCAAGGGAGTGCGCGGCTTCAATGACCGCACGGCGCTGCAGCTGCGCAATGGCAATAGCGTGTTCATGCAACCCAAGGTCGGCGGCAGCCAGCTGCCGTTTCATCTGGATACCGGCAGCAGCAAGGCGCAGTGCATGAGCGGCCTGGACCACAGCTGGAGCGGCGGCCATAGCGCCAGCAACGGCGGCAAGTACGACAACTGGATTGCCGCCAAGGGTGCGATGACCATGGGCTATTTCCAGCGCGCCGATATCCCGTTTCATTACGCGCTGGCCGATGCCTTTACCATCTGCGACCACTATTTCTGCTCGGTAAACGGCCCGACCGACCCCAATCGCCTGCATCTGTGGAGCGGCATGATGTCGAGCGGCAAGAACGGCAGCACGCCGATTACCGACAACAGCACGCCCGGCTTTGCCTGGACCACCTACCCCGAGCGACTGCAGGCTGCTGGCGTGAGCTGGAAGGTGTACCAGAAAGCCAGCGACAACTACGACGACAACGCGCTGGCCTGGTTCAATGTGTACCGCAAGGCCAAGCCGGGCAATCCGCTGTACGACCGTGGCATGGCATCCGTGCCTACCGTCAGCGGCGATACGGTGCGCGATATTGCCGAGGCGATCCGCCGCGATGTGCTGGGCGGCAGCCTGCCGCAGGTGAGCTGGGTGGTGGCGCCGGAGTCGGCCTCCGAGCATCCGAGCTGGTCGCCAGCGGCTGGCGCCGACATGATCAACCAGGTGTTGCAGGCCCTGACTGCCGACCCGGCAGTGTGGGCATCGACCGTGCTGCTGCTCGATTACGACGAGAACGACGGCTTTTTCGACCATGTACCGCCACCGCTGCCACCGGGCGGCACGGCTGACGAATTCATCAATGGCCAGCCCATCGGCCTCGGTGCCCGGGTGCCGATGACGGTGGTGTCGCCGTGGAGCCGTGGTGGCTATGTCTGCTCGCAGGTGTTCGACCACACCTCGGTGATCCGCTTTCTCGAAACCTGGACCGGGGTGCAGGAGCCGAATATCTCGGCCTGGCGGCGCAAGGTGTGTGGCGACCTCACCTCGGCATTCAACTTCAGCCAGCTCAGCGTGGCCGTACCCGCCATGCCCGACACCGCCGCGCTGTGGCTGAAGGCGCAAAGCCAGTGCAGCACCCTGCCCGCCCCCAAGGCACCGAGCCAGCAAAGCCAGCCGGTACAGGAAGCGGGCAGCAAGCCGGCACGCGCCCTGCCCTACCAGCCCAATGTCAATGCGCGCTGCGATCTGGCCGGCGGCAAGATCTGGCTGGATATGAGCAATGCCGGCAGCGCCGCCGTGCATATGCCGATCTACGCCAACAATTTCCGCAGCGATGGCCCGTGGCAGTACACGGTGGATGCCGGTGGCAGCCAAAGCGACTACTGGAGCGCGCAGCGTATTTCTGCCGGCAAATATGATCTGAGTGCCTATGGGCCGAACGGCTTTCTGCGCCGCTTTGCCGGCAATATCAATGGGGTCGGCGGCCAGATCGAAGTGCTGGCCAGCTACAACTTCGACACGCCAGGCCGGGCGCAGCTGATCCTGACCATGCGCAACAGCAGCAGTGCCGCCGTCACTTTCACCGTCACCTCGAAAGGCTATCGCAGCGATGGCCCGTGGACCTACACCGTGCCGGCCGGCGGCAGCAGTAGCGACTACTGGAATGTGGAGCTGTATACCAACTGCTGGTACGACTTCGTGGTAACGGCCAGCGCCGACAGCAGTTTTGTGCGCCGCTTCGCCGGCCATGTGGAAACCGGCAAGGAAAGCATCAGCGGCTGAGCCAACGAGGATTGACGTGCGCGGCATCTCGCCGCGCCGCGCCAATCCTGCTAGCGTGCAAGGCCCTTTTGCACGCCTTGCCCCGTTTATGAGCACGCCTGACTACCTCGAACGCATCCTCACCGCCCGCGTCTACGATGTGGCAATCGAAACCGGCCTGGACCCTTTGCCCAATCTGTCCGAGCGCATCGGGAACCGTGTTTTGCTCAAGCGCGAGGATATGCAGCCGGTATTCACCTACAAGCTGCGCGGTGCCTACAACAAGCTGTCAAGACTGGCCCCCGAAGTACGGGCCAAAGGGGTGATCGCCGCATCGGCCGGTAACCATGCGCAAGGGCTGGCGATGGCGGCGCAAAAGCTGGCTTGCCCTGCCACCATCGTGATGCCGGCCACCACGCCCAGCATCAAGATCAATGGCGTGAAGCGCTTTGGCGCCAAGGTGGTGCTGCATGGTGACTCGTTCAGCGATGCCTACGCCCATGCCATGCAGTTGCTGGCTGAAACCGGCGCCACCTACGCGGCACCGTTCGACGACCCCGATGTGATTGCCGGCCAGGGCACGGTGGGCATGGAGATCCTGCGCCAGCACCCGGACCCGATCCGCGCCATCTTTGTCCCGGTCGGTGGCGGCGGCCTGGCGGCCGGGCTGGGCTATTACGTCAAGCGCCTGCGACCGGATATCAAGGTGATCGGGGTGGAGCCGGTGGATAGCGATGCCATGCGCCGCTCGATTGCGGCAGGCGAGCGGGTGATGCTCGATCATGTCGGCCTGTTCGCCGATGGCGTGGCGGTGAAACAGGTCGGCGAAGAAACCTTCCGCCTGTGCCGCGAAGTGCTCGATGA
>NZ_JAYRLZ010000327.1:0-4336 GCF_041904975.1 Chitinimonas sp.
GCGGCATCCAGGGTGAACCAGGCATTGATGCCGCCTTGCTCGATGCGCTGCGCTACTTGCTCCAACAGCTCTAGCGAGCGTGGGTGCAGATCACCCGTCACCTTGTGCACGAAGAAGGTCATCGGCGTGCCCCAGTTGCGCTGGCGCGATACGCACCAGTCGGGGCGGTTGTTGATCATCGCCTCCAGCCGTGGCCGGCCCCAGTCGGGGAAGAACTCGGTGGCATCGACGGCGGCCTGGGCGTTCTGGCGCAGGGTCTTGCCATCGGCCATCTCCTTGTCCATGGCGATAAACCATTGGGCGGTGGCGCGGAAGATGATCGGCGTCTTGTGGCGCCAGCAATGCGGGTAGCTGTGGTTGAGCTTGACGTTGGCCAGCAGCGCTTCGTTGGCGGTCAACGTCTCGATCACGATGGGATTGCCTTCCCACACCGTCTTGCCTTCCACCAGCGCAACACCCGGCTTGAAGCGGCCATCGTCGGCCACCGGGTTTTCGTCGCTGAGGCCGTAATGCTGGCCGACCAGCCAGTCATCCAGGCCATGGGCCGGTGCGGTATGAACGAGGCCGGTGCCGGCATCGGTGGTGACATGGTTGCCGAGGATGATGGGCGATTCGCGGTCGTAGAACGGATGCTGCAGCTTCAGGTGCTCAAGCTTGCTGCCGTGGGCTTGCGCCACCACTTCGACGGATTCGAAGCCATAGCGCTTGATGGCGGCTTCGGCCAGCTCGCGCACCAGGATCAACAGGCCCTTGGGGGTTTCGATCAGATCGTACGTCAGCTCCGGATGCACGCACACGGCGCGGTTGGCCGGCAGCGTCCACGGTGTGGTGGTCCAGATCACCGCATAGGCCGGCACGCCGGCAATGCGTTCGGCCGGCAGGCCAAAGGCGGCAGCCAGGGCAGATGTATCCTTGACGGCGAAGGCCACATCGATGGCCGGGCTGATCTTGTCCTCGTACTCGACTTCTGCCTCGGCCAGCGAGGAGCCGCAATCGACGCACCAGTGCACCGGCTTCTGGCCCTTGACCAGATAGCTGTTGCGGTGGATTTCGCCGATGGTGCGCACGATATTGGCCTCGGTCTCATAGGCCATGGTCTTGTACGGGCTCTCCCAATCGCCCAGTACGCCCAGGCGGACGAAGTCCTTCTTCTGCCGCTCGATCTGGGTGTCAGCATATTCGCGGCACAGGGTGCGCACGAATTCAGCCGGCAAATGAATGGCCTTCTCATCCAGGCCGTTTTCCTTACGGAAGGCAACAATCTTGGCGTGGATGGCCGGCGAAGCTTCGATAGCCTTTTTGTCGCCCTTCACCAGCTTTTCGATCACATGCTCGATCGGCAGGCCATGGCAATCCCAGCCCGGCACATAGGGCGCATCAAAACCACTCAAGGTCTTGGTCTTGATGATGATGTCCTTGAGGATCTTGTTGGCGGCGTGGCCGAGGTGGATATCGCCGTTAGCATAGGGCGGGCCGTCATGCAGGATGAATTTGGGGCGGCCGGCGCTGGCAGCGCGGATCTTCTGATACAGCTTGTGCTCTTGCCAACGCTTGAGAAAACCGGGCTCGCGCTTTGCCAGATCGCCGCGCATCGGGAACGGCGTGTCGAGCAGGTTGACGGGATATTTGTTTGCTTCGGTCATGATGAAATCTCGGTAAATGGCAGGTAGGGCGCACTGGCGCCCACGCAAAGGAAAGCCCCCCGTCCGCTCACGAACGGGGGCTGCTAATTCGATTGCGATAAAAGGCGCGGGCGTCGTCCACGTCGCGGTGTATCTGGGCGATCAGCACCTCAAGGCCGTCGTATTTCGCCTCATCGCGCAGCTTGTGCAGAAAATCCACCTGCAAATGCCGGCCATACAGATCGCCGCTGAAGTCGGGCAGATGCACTTCCAGCGCTACCCGGCCGGAATCGTCCACCGTCGGCCGTTTGCCGAAACTGGTGGCACCAAGCAGCGGCGTGGCGGCAGCACCGTGGATTTCGGTGACAAAAATGCCGGCCAGGGGCGGGCGGTTGTGCTTGACCAGGATATTGGCGGTGGGAAAGCCGATTTCCCGGCCTAGCTTGTTGCCATGTACCACCCGGCCGCTGATGCGGTAGGGGCGGCCCAGCAGCTGCTCGGCCAGGGGCAGGTTGCCATCCATCAGTGCCTTGCGTACTGCCGTGCTGGAAGCGCGCTGGCCGTCCACTGCGATTTCCGGCATCGCTTCGGCGACAAAACCAAGCTGCGGGCCCAGCCGCGCCAGCAAGGCATTGTCGCCGCGCCGGCCCTTGCCAAAGCAGAAGTCGTCACCCACCAGCACATAGCGCGCGCCAATCTGGCCGGCGACGATCTCGCCGGCAAACTGTTCGGCTTCCAGGCTGGCAAAGGCGCGGGTGAAATGAGTCAGGTAAACCCGGTCCATGCCGGCATCGCGCAATAGTTCCAGCTTTTCGCGCAGGCTGGACAGGCGCGCTGGCGCCGAATCGGGCGCAAACAATTCGCGCGGATGCGGCTCGAAGGTGAGCACCGCTGCGGGCAGGCCGAGGCGCCGCGCTTCGCCGACCAAGCGATCGAGCATGGCGCGATGGCCACGATGCAGGCCGTCGAAATTACCGATGGTCAGTGCACAGGGCCCGGCATTGCGGAATGGAACACCACGAAATACCTGCATGAGGAAGGACTTAGCCGCCGAGGGAGGAAGGCGGATTCTACTTGGCAGGCGCCGCAGGGTCTAGGCGGCCATGTTGCGCTGCAAGATCGTCGCGCTGTCTGTGGCGGCTTGCGCCAGCTGTATACGGCAGCGCGGCGCAAGCGTCTGGCAGCGGGTGGGAGAATGCGCGCCGAGCCGGGCTCAGTATTTGATCTCGACCAGCCCACCCTCGCGCGCTGTGCCCTGCACGATGGCGCCAGAGGCCATCTTTACCCGCACTGCCTGGCCCTCATTGGCATTGCCGAGCGCACGGCCCTCGCTGGCTACCTCAAAGCCGGTGCCATGGGCCAGAACCTTGACTACTTCATTGATCTTGACCGCAAATGGCGGCCGCAGCAGATCCAGCCTGAGCGGCGCACCAGCCGGAATGCCTCCGACCAGGGTATGGCCGACCGCCTGCGCGTAATCGAGCACCGCATTGGCCGGCAGTTGGCCCAGGTCACCCGAGCGTTTTTCGATATCGGATTCGCTGATTTCGCTGCCATTGATCAAGGGGCGCGCCGCCACCCAGTAATCGGTCTGGATGCTGATTGCCACCGGCAGATTCACCGCCCATTTGGCACCCTTGCCGCATTTGATCTGCACACTGGTATTGCCGATCAGGCGATTTCCAGCTGGCAGTACGACATCGATTTTCGCGCAGGGTGCCAGATTGAGCCGGCTATCGAGCTTGCCCAGCTGGAAGCTGGCGCGGCTGCCGTAGTTGGCCAGCTGCTCGCCGATAAAGCGCGATGCGGCCTCGGCAATGGCTCCGGCATCCTGATACCGGTCGGCGCTATTGGCCAACAGGCTGACGGCTACAAGGGCAGGCAGAAAAACGGTGCGCGACATGGCGGCTGGCATGAAAGGTGGATTTCCAGTGTGGAACCATGTTGGCCACAAGGCAAGTGCTGTAGCGCGTTTCAGGCGATTGGTAGTGACTTTGGCGTTTTGTGTCTGCAACGGCGATGTATGCGGATAGGGGAAAACCCTTGCTCCATTGGTGCTAGAATGCGCCGAATTCTCTTGTGACCAGCATTTCAATGACTACAAATCGGACTCTGCCTGAAAATACCAAACCGCCACGTCTGATCGATCAATTGGCTGAGCAGGCCAGTGCAGCTGATTCAACCCAGTACGACGAACGCGCCGCCCAACAGCTGTTTAATAAGGGTATGGCTTACTTTAAGGGCGTTGGCGTCAAGCGTCACGACGGAATGGCCTTGTCATTCTGGCGAAAGGCTGCAGATATGGGGCATGCTGAGGCCTGCAATGCCGTCGGCTATATGTTGGAATTGGGTCGCGGAACATCCAAGAACGCCGCCGGCGCAGTTGCCAATTACCGCAAGGCTGCGCAGATGTTGAATCTGAATGGCAAGTACAATTTGGGGCGCTGCTATGCGCGTGGCATCGGTACAGAAAAGGATGAGCATAGCGCTGCCGATAATCTCAAGTACGCCGCCTATCGAGGGCAAACTGCCGCTAATATAGAATTGACGCAGCTTACTGGTGAGGCAGGGAGCTTTCTGGGCAATCTTTTTGGTAATTTATTTATTGCGGTCATATTATTCGCGTTGGGCAGTGCTTGCTTAATGGGTGGGTTTGCATTGAATAAGCAAGATGCACAAAGGAAAGAAATTGCGCGGCGCTTGGATAGTGAGGG
>NZ_JAYRLZ010000328.1:0-4306 GCF_041904975.1 Chitinimonas sp.
GCTGCGCGACAGCGCGCCGTAGTAGCGCTCGCTGCGCAGCAGGCGTTCCTGGCTGGCTTGCGCATCGTGCTGGCGTATTTCGGCACGCAGGGTGACGACGGGGCCATCCACTTCCACATGCACATCATCCTTGTTCACGCCGGGCAATTCGGCGTGCACGACAAAGCGCTCGGCATCTTCGCGGACATCGAGCTTGATCTGTGCCGGCAAAGCATCGCCGTGCAGCGGCTGTACGAAGTAGGCGGGCGAGAAATCGCGCAACAGTTCGTCGAACACACTGCGGCGAGCGGGTAAGCGGTTCATGGTGATCTCCTTGGGCTGTTGAACACGGTTTTTGGCGCCGACGCGGCAATCGGCCTGAGGCCTGGGCGGCGTATCCGGCTGCCATGCCTGATATCTGGGGTTGGCGCTGGCCGGCTTCAAGAGCCGCAGAACCGGCGCCACGGTGCGCAGCCAGGCAGCCAGCTGTATTTGTGCGGCCGGGGAACTAAAGTCATGCAGTGGCACACCATGCGCGAGCGGCGGCTGGCCAGCACGATGGGCGCGCCTGAATTCGACTTTCATCGCGCCATCGTGGCGCGCAAACACCAGGAGAAATCAATGAGCATGGACGTAATCGACTACCGCTTGTTTGGCGACGATATGCAGTTTGTCGAAGTCGAGCTCGACCCGGGCGAGGCTGCGGTGGGTGAGGCCGGCACGATGTTCTATATGGAAGACGGCATTGTCATGGACACCATCTTCGGTGATGGCTCGGCCGCCCAGCAGGGCTTCATGGGCAAGCTGATGGGGGCTGGCAAGCGCCTGCTCACCGGCGAATCGCTGTTCACCACCGTGTTCGTCAACCAAGGCCAGGGCAAAAAGCGCGTTGCCTTTGGCGCGCCTTATCCGGGCAAGATCATTCCGGTGCAATTGGGCGAGCTGGGCGGCACCCTGCTGGCGCAGAAAGATTCCTTTTTGTGCGCCGCCAAGGGCGTGTCGCTCGGCATTGCCATGCAAAAGCGCCTTGGTGCCGGTTTCTTCGGTGGCGAGGGCTTTATCCTGCAAAAGCTCGAAGGCGACGGCTATGCGTTTATCCATGCCGGCGGCGCCTTGATCGAAAAGGTGCTCAGCCCCGGTGAAACGCTGCGGGTGGATACCGGCTGCGTGGTGGCCTTCCAGCCCAGTGTGGATTTCGACATCCAGTTCGTCGGCAATGTGAAGAGCGCACTGTTTGGCGGCGAAGGCCTGTTCTTCGCCACCCTGCGCGGACCGGGACGCGTATGGCTGCAAAGCTTGCCACTGTCGCGCCTGGCCAACCGCATTGTCGGTGCCTCCAAGGCCGGCGGCGGCAATGGTGGCGAGCAAGGCTCGGTGCTGGGCGGTTTCTCCAATATGTTCGAGCGCGAATAGGCAAGGGGCTGGGCGGTGTCGGCCGATTGTCTGGCGCATTACAATCGGCCGACCCTTACTGCCAGAAGCGCCACCATCATGCGTCTACGCCCCGCCTTGCTTGCCCTCGCCCTGTCGTGTTGCTGCCCGCTGGCCTTGGCCGCCGAACATGCGCAGCGCAACTTTCTCAATCCCGCCCAGCTACGCCAGGCGCTGACCTCGAGCGATGCGACAGTGCGCCTCGACGCGCTGGACTGGCACGATGTGGAGCGCTGGATCGAGCTGGCGCCCAAGCTAGTGGCCGACCCGGATGAGCGCATCCGTGCGCGCATGGTCTGGTATCTGAGCCAGGCGCAATTCGATAAAGATCGCCAGGCGCTGATCGACCGACTGGCCACCGACCCCAGCGTGGTGGTGCGCGCCGCCATTGCCGGATTCGGGCTGACCCCCGACCGTATCCTGTTGCGCTTGGCTGGCGAGAAGAATTGGCGCATCAATGCCGCCCTTGCCGGCAATGGCTTTGCGCCGCCCGAGGCGTTGGACCAGATCGCCGCCCAGCTGCCCGCCCATGCCGCGCGCGCCAAGCTGGATGCCGGAACCATTGAGCTGATCCGAGACAGCGCCGACGCGCTGGTGAACAATCTGCACACCCGGCCCGAGACGCTGGATGCGATCTATGCGCGCGGTGTGCTGCATGTCCATGTCGGCGGCGAAGCGATTTTCAATATGGCCAATGCCTGGCACGACTCGCCCAACTGGCCGGCGGCGCGCTTGGTTGAATTTGCGCTGGCGTACAGCAAGGACACCAGCGAGGATGACCCGAAGGAGCGGCGCTTCTGGCAACAGATCGACCAGATGCGCAAGAGCAAACCCGCGACCGAGGTCTTGGCTGCCATGCTGCAGGGGCCGATTTACTACCTGCGTAGCGCCGCCGTCAGCTCGCGCTTTACCCCGGTGTCCGCGCTGCAGGCCTATTACCAGGGCGGGCATCTGGCCAAGGACGAGACGATGGACTATTTCGCGCGCAACCCGGCGCTGGACAAGGCCTTCCGGCTGACCGTCATCGCCAGGCTCAACAAGAACAACTACACCGATTTTGTCTACCCGATCACCAAACACGCCGACCTCGACCCCGAACTGCTCGAAGCGATGATCAAGCGTTGCCGCAGCTTCGGCAAACAGGGCGAGGTGCTGCTCTATATCGAACAGATGCAGCAACAACTGCGCGTTCAGCAGCAACGCGCCTTGCTCAAATAGCGCTGTTGTAGGAGCGGCTTTGGCCGCGAATGGCGGCGAATGTGCAAGAACATCGGCGAATCGGCTGGCAATCGCGGCTAAAGCCGCTCCCACGACCAACGCGCCCTCCCAGCTTCACCCGCTAGCGCCACCCCGCACCAACTCAGGGTAAAACCGCGCCAGCATGCGGTCGCGGTAGGCTACCAAGTTGGGCAGCGATTCGGCATGGCGGCGGATCGGTGTCTCGAACACCGGGCATAGCGCGCCGCCGATAAAGGCAAATACCGTGGCATCGGCGCCGCAGGGGCGCTCGCCCAGCAAGTAAGGCTTGTCGCCCAGCAAGGTGGAGACCGCATCGAGGTCGCGGTTGGCCAGGGTGATGATATCCGCCTCTCCATGCCGCCCCATGCCCTGCGCATGCAGCGATTTGATCAGCTTGCGCCGCACCAGCCAGCGCACCAAAGGCCGCAGCGGCAACGGAATCGCATCGAAGAAATGGCGCGGACCGCGCTCGAAATTATCGTCGCGCACCCAGCGCGCATGCAGGGTGGCGAAGTAGAGATGCTCTTCCAGCATCTTCTCCACCGCCCAGGCCATCGCCAAGGCTTCACCCCCGTATCCGGCGTCGAAATCAATGCCGTGGCGCTGCTCCAGATGGAAGCGGATCAAGGTCGAATCGGCCAGTACCGTGCCGCCATCATTGATATACGGCAACTTACCCTTGGGCGCCTTGAACATGCCCTGGCTATTGCTCTGATATGGCAAACCCGCCATCCGCAACAAGGTCTCGGCCTTGGTGACGAAGGGGCTGCCATCGGGTAGGCCGAATGCACGGCCGAAGGTGTAGAGGGTGAGCATCTGGGGTTCTTTCAGGCCGGCTAGGTAAGTTCTGCCGTAGGTTGGTGCTGAATGCAACGAAGCCCAACACATAGTAGCCGCTGGGCTTCAAGCACATTTGCCTTCAATCCGCCTTTGCAGACTTTATTGCATGACTAAGGCTCGGAAGTTTTATGCTCTTTACCTTGCTAGCAAGTTTATTATTTAGTTTTTGGTCGAACTTTTGCAGAAACCTAGGTGACCGTAGTGCAGACCTAACTGACCCATAAGTCTCGTCGTCGTAGGTATCAATGGCGACGTCAAAATACATATCAAGGGCGTGAGCCACGTACTTTTCAAGCGCCCCTTCAAAGTCATCACCTTTTTGCTTGTCCAATCGCAATTGCGCAGCAATTGTTTTGTTCTCCGAAGATACAAGCTTGTTTGTACAATAAACTATCCAATACGTTCCACTCACGCCCAGCAACGCGCTCGACACCTTGTCAGTATCTTCCTCCTTTAGTTGCGCCAAACGATCCTGCCGCAATCGATCTGCGATCATACCCATTCGCCAATATAAATAAATTACTTCGGCTTTGATGTCATGAGTGAACAAATTCTGATATGGCTGATCGAACAATTCAGTTTTTGCATTAATTGCCTGAATAAGATACTCACTTCTTCCAGATGCTAAGAATTGAGTTAACTTGTCCAGTTCAATTATTTTCTGCCCATCTTTCTTCTTTTTGCTACCCTCTTGCTTTGGGGTGTATTGAATTGCGTATTTCTCAAAATCTGACCTGAGTCTCTCTTGAGTATCATCAACCGAACGCACCGACCAAATTTTAACCGAATTCTGTGAATTGTTGAATTGGACAATGTC
>NZ_JAYRLZ010000329.1:0-4299 GCF_041904975.1 Chitinimonas sp.
AAGGGCTCGGCAGAGTCGCTTTGGATCAGGCCAATGGCGTCCACAGAGGTAGGCTCTGTGCTATCGGCCTGATTGCCGGCGAGGTTGTTGACCTGCGCCGTGAAGTTGTCGGCATTGCTTTCCGGCACATAGATGATGGTGCTGGCGCCCGCGCCATTGAGGAAGTTGAACACATAGATCGCGCCAAACAGGCCGCCTGCGTTACAGAAGTACAGCGAATTGCCCGGCGTTTGCACGCAGGAAAACTGCTTGTAGGCAGCTTGCAATTCCTCATTGCCGTAAACATGGCCGAGATCAACCGGGGCAGAGCAGCTTACCGAGCCGGGGTAGCTGCTTTTCGTGCAAACCACCAGATTGGTGTTGGCAGCGGCAAAGTGGTTGCCACTGGTCGCTACCGCCAAGGCCGCCTTGAGCTGGGCGTCACTGAGCGGGCCGGCTTGCGCCAAGGCGGGGAGTCCGGTTAATCCCAGGGCGCTGGCCAGCGCGACTGTCAGCATCGTTTTCATGCGTATCTCCTGAAAGGTGGGTGACTGGGCCTGATTCGCCCATCCACCACCTGATACGCAGCGCATGCAAAACTGGATGCAAGGACTTGAGACTTCTTTTTTTGTGGATGCCCAGAGCCCGGCAATCCAGCAGACGGGACCGGCAGTACACAAGAAACAGCGACACTTCTAGGCTCTGTTGACGTTTTGCCGGCGAAACCCACAGGGCCGGGCCGAGTTTTGCGGTAACTCCGCGTTGTCATTCGCTTACATAACCCGTTATGCCGCACTCATTCCGCCTTGATTTACCGCAAAACTCGACCCGGCGCGACCGTCGGCAAAACGTCAACAGAGCCTAGCCCCCTCTCCCGCGCGGGGAGAGGGAGTACTGCGCCGATCTGCTAGCTTGCGGCGAGAGAATGCTTTATTTACCGGAACCATAAACTCGATCACGGCGAGAGGCTAAATCGCCATACGCCCCCTCTCTCCTCGCGAGAGGGTTGGGGAGAGGGGTGACGTGCAAACCGCATCCCCCTGGAAGACGCTGTCTGCCAGTAGCATCCGGGTCTATCCTAGATGGCGGCAGCGCCGCCTTCTCGGCCCTACCTCGCCTGCAAATACAGCGCCGCCAGGGCCAGATCGTCGGGATAGGTCACCTTGATATTGCGCTCGTTGCCCAGCACCAGCCGGGGCGCATGGCCGCTGGCCTCGATGGCGCTGGCTTCATCGGTAATCGTGTCATCGGCCGCTTGGTCCAGCGCATCGCGCAGCAGGCCATAGCGGAACATCTGCGGTGTCTGCGCCCGCCACAGCCCGGTGCGCGACACGGTGGCAGCAATCTGGCCGCCGCCATCCGCGCGCTTGAGCGTATCGGCAACCGGCAAGGCCAGGATGCCACCCACCGGCTCATCGCGCAGTGCATCGATCAGCCGGCCGATATCGCTGGCCGCGATACAGGGGCGGGCAGCATCGTGCACCAGCACCCAATCATCACAGGCCAGCTCGCTCGCCAGGGCAGCGAGGCCATTGCGCACCGATTCGGCGCGGCTGGCGCCACCGCAGCGCAGCACGGTGAGCTTGCCCTGCAACTCGCCCAGATGCGGCACGATTGATTCGAACCAGCCATCTTCGGGCGACAGTACCAGCACCAGCCGGTCGAGCTGCGGCGCCGCCGCCAGGGCACTCAGGGTATGCGCCAGCAAGGGCTTGCCGAGCAGGGGCAGATATTGCTTGGGCAGCTCACTTCCCATGCGGCTGCCGGCACCGGCGGCCGGCAGCAAGGCGATAAACCGCTGGCTCACGCCGCAGCCTCCGGCTTGGGCTCCAGGCTGCGCCACAGGCAGCTGCCCTTGACCGTTTTGTCCAGGGTATCGAGATAAGCATCGTGCTCGCCCAGCTCGCCGGCAGTCGGGCGCAGCACCTTCAAGGGGCCACGCGCGGCGCGCGCCACGGCTGCGGCGGCCTGGGCGGCGCTGTCATCACCATCGGCGCCGGCAAAGTCGATCAGCAGGCTGTCCTGGCCACGGGTCATGCACAGATAGACTTCGGCCAGCAATTCGCAGTCGATCAGCGCGCCGTGCAGGGTACGGGCACTGCGGTCCACTTCGAAACGATCGCACAGCGCATCGAGGCTGTTGCGCTTGCCGGGGAACATCTCCTTGGCGTCTTTCAGCGTATCGATGATGCCGGTCACATAGTCGCTGATCTTGCCGCGCCCCAGGCGCTCCAGCTCCATATTGAGAAAGCCGACGTCAAACGGCGCGTTGTGGATGATCAACTCGGCACCGCGCACAAAGTCGAGAAACTCGTCGACGATATCGGCGAACTTGGGCTTGTCGGCCAGAAAGTCACTGCTCAGGCCGTGCACATTGAGCGCGCCCTCTTCGGATTCGCGCTCGGGGTTGATATAGCGATGCAAATGGCGATCCGGCCGCGACAGTTTGCGGCTGACCATCTCGACGGCGGCGATTTCAAGGATGCGGTTACCATCTTCCACGCGCAGGCCGGTGGTTTCGGTATCGAGGATGATTTGACGCATGGTGAGCCCGGAATGAATCAGGGTCTGCCCGGTGCAGGGTAAAACACCGGCACACGGCAGACCTCGGTAAAAGGCTGGCATTATCCCGTGGACGAACCCGCACGTGTGCATTTTCTGCCACGGCGCCGCCCGCGGCAGGCAAGAAAAAGCCGGCAGGTATTGGCCTGCCGGCATAAAGAGACCGGGCCTGCCGATCTCAACCCCTTACACGGACCTACACAGAAACATTGATGACGCTGCCTGATACCGCACCGGCACGCGGCCGGTTCTCACCTAGCTGCAGACTAGCCTGAATAGCCGCCTGCTGCTGTAACTGCTGCTGGGTGCGATCATCAGCCAGCGCCTGTCGTTGATAAGCCTGTAACGCTTCCAGGCCGCCTTTGAAACAACTGCTGCATGTTCCGACCGCCATGATGCTTTCCTTATGAATGTGGAAAACCCTGAGGACATCGCATCGGCAAGCGAGGCCGAGCAGTTTGGTCGAGCATGCAGGTGGTTTCTGACACGGCTGGTGTAATAGGTTTCGAACTGATTTGTAAAAATGAGTAATTGCGCCATGCTGCGTCATCAACACCACTTCGCCGCCATGGGCAGCCCGTGTGAAATCCAGCTGTATGCCGGCGATGAACAATTGGCTTGGCAGCTGATTGCCGAGGCCGTTGCCGAGGTGCAGCGCCTTGAAGCGCGCTATTCGCGCTACCGGCCCGACAGCCTGTTATCCGACATCAACCGTGTAGCCAGCGCTGGCGGCGAGATCTGCGTCGACACCGAAACCGCTGCCCTGCTCAACTTCGCCGCTATCAGCCATCGCGAAAGCGGCGGACGTTTCGATATCAGCGCCGGCGTGCTGGCCCGTGCCTGGCAGCTCAGTAGTGGCACCGCACCGGCACAAGCGGCGATCGATGCGCTGTTGCCGCTGGTGGGCTGGCACAAGATCGACTGGCAGCCACCGCGCCTGCGCTTCCCGACGCCCGGCATGCAGCTGGATCTGGGTGGCATCGTCAAGGAATACGCGGTGGACCGGCTGGCGGCACTATTGATGGCGGCGGGCATTCACAGCGGCATCGTCAACCTCGGCGGCGATATCCGCGTGCTGGGGCCGCAGCCCGATGGCACGTCCTGGCAGGTCGGCATACGCGATCCGCGCCAGCGCGATGCGGTATTGCTCACGGTGCCGATGTCAGGCGGCGCCATGGCCAGTAGCGGCGACTACGAGCGCTGCCTGGTGATCGATGGCGTGCGCTATGGCCATATCCTGCGCCCCGATACCGGCTGGCCGGTGCACGGCCTGGCGGCGGTCAGCGTCATTGCCGATCTGTGCGTGCTGGCCGGCAGCGCCAGCACCCTGGCCATGCTGAAGGAGAGCGACGGCCCGGCCTGGCTGCTGGAAACCGGCCTGCGGCACCTATGGGTGGATGTGGACGGGCACTGCGGCGGCAGCCTGCTCGGGGAGCGCTGAACGAATCACGTTTTGAATCAGCAGCGCCGACTCCGGGAAACCGGAGCCGTAATGCCATCATGACAACGGAGTCGTGTACGCCGCGGTCAGTTTAAAATCGACGCCGACCGCGTGATCGATCGAATGCCCCCTGATCGCCGGCAAGGCGGGCGCATGCCGCCACAGTCGTCGAATACATGCTGCAACAGCTACGGAGAACCCCAACCCCGTCGGCCTCGCCGAGCACCGCAGCAGCTTGCGGGGCAGTCCGGGACAGCATGTTTGAGCCTTGGTGCAACCAAGGCGAGTTCTGGCCCGGCCGCAAGCTGCGAGGAGCA
>NZ_JAYRLZ010000027.1:0-15626 GCF_041904975.1 Chitinimonas sp.
CGACTGGCAAAAGGGACGCGTCTATCTACCACAGGACGAATTGGCCCGGATGGGCGTCACCGAAGCGCAGATTGCCGCAGGCCGGCTCGACGACAACTGGCGGGCATTGATGCATTACCAGCTGGATCGCACGCGTCGCATCCTGCTGGCCGGCGCGCCTTTGGGGCGGCAGCTGCCGGGCCGTTTGGGCGTAGAAATCCGTCTCACCGTGCTGGGCGGCGCTGCCATTCTCAAAAAACTGGAAGCGAGCGGCTTCGATGTATTCGGGCAACGCCCCACGCTAGGTAAACGCGATTGGCCGCGCCTGCTTTATGGCGCGCTGTTTCCGTCTCGGGCCCGCTATTGAGCCACCGTATGGCGCGGTGAAGCCGAGAAGCGCGATCAGAAAGGTGGTACGACCTGACTTAACTCAGCACCTTGATGATTTCCAGGCCGATCTCGTAGCACTTTTCCGCCTCCAGCTCGTGGCAGCGGCGTACCCTGGCGTGCACCTTCATGGGTGCGGGCTGACGACCGCCGGTGCCGGGCGGCATCAGGGTCACTTCAAGTTCTTCATCCGGGCGCGGCACAAAATTGCTGTGCAAAGTCAGGCCACCTACAGCCAGGTCTTTGCAGGTGCCGTAAAAGGCGGGACCGATATCGGCACTGCGAATGCGCGCCGGGCAGTCAACTGGAACCCGGCGAGCAGTGCGCTGGTCCCGATTCATGTGCAGTTTCCCTTGCGGCGATTAGGCATGACACGCGATAAGTAGTCAGATTCGGGGTTCAGCATAATGTAATGCTACTTTTCGGGCCAGCACCCGTTCATCCAGCACGCTTGCTGGCAAGGAAGGTGCGATGTATATGTTTGCATTAGAACAATTGCATACAGACAGGAAAGCATCATGTCCACCCTCGGCTCAGTACGTCAGCTCAGCACCGACCTTTCGCTCACCCTGCAACAAGGCACCAAGATCGTCATGCGCGATATGCAACAAACCGTCGATCGGCTGGATCGCAAAAAAGACGCGGTGGCGCGCTCCGGTGTAGAGCGCCTGCAAGATGCCAACCGGATCGCCGAACAACTAAGCGTGCAGCAAGCCAAAATAGACACATACGCCTGAGGCGGGCGCGGCGCCTTGCTCACCGCTCAGCCGGCAAGGCCGCGCGCAAGGTCGCGCTTGATATCCTCGATATGCTCCAACCCCACCGATACCCGGATCAGATTGTCGTTCAGGCCGGCAGCAGCCTTCGCCTCCGGGCTGAGCCGCCCATGCGAGGTGGTGTAGGGATGGGTGATGGTGCTCTTGCTATCACCCAGATTCGCGGTGATCGACAATAGCCGGGTCGAGTCGATCACCCGCCACGCCGCTTCCCGCCCGCCCTTTACTTCAAAACTGACCACCCCACCAAAACCCGATTGCTGGCGCTTGGCAAGTTCATGCTGCGGATGGGTTTCAAGGCCGGCGTAGTAAACGCGCTCCACCGCAGGATGCGTATCGAGCCAGCGCGCCAGCTGCATGGCATTGTCGCAATGGGCACGCATGCGCAGGCCCAGCGTCTCCAGGCCCTTGAGCAGCACCCAGGCATTGAACGGGCTCAGGCTGGGCCCGGCTGTGCGCAAGAACAGGTAGACAGGTTCAACCAAAGCCTTGCTGCCAGCCACAGCCCCACCCAGCACACGCCCCTGACCATCGATGTACTTGGTGGCTGAATGCACCACGATATCGGCGCCGAGTTTGAGCGGCTGCTGCAGGATGGGCGTGCAAAAACAATTATCGACCGCCAGGATGGCGCCATGGCGATGGGCAATATCGGCAATGGCGCTGATATCGGCCAGTTCGGTCAAGGGGTTGGACGGCGTTTCCAGGTAAAACAACTTGGTTTCCGGCCGCACCGCCGCTTCCCAGGCGGCATTATCGGACGGCGACACAAAGCTTACGGTAAGGCCGAACTTCGACAGATAGTTGCTGAACAGCAAGATGGTGGCGCCAAACAGGCCATTGGACGCCACGATATGATCCCCGGCGCGCAAATGGCCCATGCACAGGCACAGGATGGCCGACATGCCGCTAGCCGTTGCCACCGCCATTTCGGCGCCTTCCAGCGCTGCCAGCCGATCCTGGAACATCGACACAGTGGGGTTGCCGAAGCGCGAATAGGTATAGCCCGGTTCCAGCCCCTGGAAACGCACTTCGGCCTGGGCGGCGCTATCGGTAATGAAACTCGACGTCAGGTACAGGGCCTCGCCATGCTCGCCGAATTCGCTGCGCATCTGGCCGGCGCGCACCGCCAGCGTATCGGGGTGGTATTGGCTGTCGTCTTGCATGGCGTAAGTCCCTTTGGTTTGCCGAGTTGCTGCTTTTATCACGAATGATGCTAAACGGAGAATCCGATATTGCCCTATTGGCGCGGGTCAAACAAATATCAGGCGCAGGCCGAATAGCACAAACACCGCACCCAGCAAGCGATTCACCCATAGCGCAATATGCGGCAGATCCTGCAAATGCAGGGCAATGCGGCGCGCACCGAGAATCAGGCCGCTCTGATAGCTGCAGTTGATGGCGATGAAAACACAACCGAGCAAGGCAAACGCGCCGATCGATGCACCGGGCCGCACAAATTGGGGAAAGAAAGCCATAAAGAACAGGATCGCCTTGGGGTTGAGCAAGGTGACCAGCAAGCTGCGATAGAAAGCACCGCCTTGCGCTGGCGCATCGAGCGACAGGCCATGTTCTTTCGATAGCAGAGCGCCACCGCCCAGCCAGATCAGATAAGCGCCGCCCAGATAGCGCAACACGAGAAAGGCGGCCGGATTGCTGGCCAACAAGGTGGCGGCGCCCACTGCGGCCGCCGCCATCAAGAGTGCATCGCCGGCGCTGGTGCCGCACAATGCAGCAAAGCCGGCGCGGCGCGACGCACTGGCTGCGCCAAGAATCGCCAAGGTGCCCGGCCCCGGCGACAGGACCAGCAACACCGAGGCGAGCAAAAATGCAGGGAAATCGACGATATCGTGCATGGCAAAAACTCCTGGAACAATCAGGCCATCTTATCCGGCAGCGGCTGGCGTCAGCCGTCGATAATCAGGAAAATCAGCCTTTCCACCAGAAGTTTTAAAGCGAAACAGACCATGAGCAAAAAACCTCTCGACAGCAAGGACTGGCGCTTGCTTGCAGCGCTGCAGGCAGATGCGCGGGCGCCGCTGAAAACCCTTGCGGCCGATATCGGACTTTCGCTAGCCGCCACCGCCGAGCGCATCAAGCGGCTGGAAGCCGATGGGGTGATTACCGGCTACCACACTGATATCGATCTACAAGCCGCCGGCTACCCGATCATGGCCCTGGTGGCCATTACCAGCGCGCAGCCGCATAAAGAGCAGCTGCTGAACACCCTGGGCCGGATGACCGAGGTGCTGGAATGCCACCATGTTACCGGCGCCGATTCCTACATGATCACCATGGTGGCGAAAAGCATTGCGCATCTGGAGCAGCTGGTCGGCAGCATCAATGCCTATGGCGAGACCCGTTCGTCCATCGTCATGTCATCACCGATTCCGCGCCGCGCGCCGCGAGCGGCGGCAGAATAGGACTGCTCGCCGCACCGGTTTTGCCGGAACATGCGCCTAGACCAGCATGCCGCGCAAAGCTGCTATGGCGGCGCTGACCGACGCGAAGATCTGCGCGGGCCCGGCGTCGCCATACATATAGGCTGGCGCAGTAATAAAGCGGTTGAGCGGATCGACACATGCCTCGGTCAGCGGCGTGACAATATGCTGCTGCCCCCAGGCATTGATCGCCTCGCTCAATGGCTCGCCGCCTGCACCCACGGTAAGGCGCGCACCGGCAATGCCGGCCGTGCGCGCAGCCAGCGCCAGTACCAAGGGCGCCGCGCAAATTGCCACTAGTGGTTTTTTGGCCTGGATAAATGCCAACACCGCCGCCTCGACATCGGCGTACAGCGTTGCCTGTTGCCCCTGTTCGGCAAAATTGCATAGATTCTTCGCAGCACCAAAGCCGCCCGGCATAAGCAATGCGTCATAGCGGCCCGCATCCAGCCCGGTCAGATCGGCAATCCGGCCGCGGGCAATGCGGGCAGACTCGGCAAGGATGTTTCGCGCGTCTGCCTGCGGCTGGATACTTAAATGGTCGACCACATGCATGTGTGAACGGTTCGGCGCAAAGCAGTCGTAGCTGATACCGGCCTGATCAAGCGCGATCAGGGTTGCGACCGACTCGGTGATTTCGGCGCCATCGAGGTATCCGCAACCCGATAGCAGAACGGCAACGTGGGGCATTGTCCTCTCCTTGCAGTGGGAATCAGGCTTTGCGATCAATGATCACATAGTGTTTTTTCATCGGCTCGATCACTTCGAAAATCCCTTTGAAACCGGCCGGGATGATCAAGGATTCGCCTACGCCGGCCTCATGGCGCCGGCCTGCTTCGTCGATCAGGCAGCAGCGTCCTTCGGTGACATGGAAGAATTCATCTTCGGTTGCGCCCATCTCGATGCGCCAGCTGCCCACTTCGCAAGCCCATACGCCGGAAGACACCTCGCCGCTGGCATTGGTGAAATGGTTCCAGGTAGTCCGTTTGGGCGCACCTTGCAGACGACGCGCTTCACGTGGGTAATCGTATTCGGCCACCGTGGCCTGACTGGAAAACAGCAAGATGCCGGACATGGACGCCTCCTTGAAAACGCGCATTATGCGCAAGGCGCCGCGCCAGCTCCAGATCAGCGTGGCAGCAGCTTGAACCGCACCGGCGCACAAGCGGGTTCCTGCGGCTGGCGCTCAACCTTATCCGGCCGCGGATGCTTGCCGTGTTGCACATCGTGCAAGCGACCGGTAAACGCCACTTCATAGCTGCCCGGCTGCACGAATTGATAGGCCAGTTTCAGATCGACCTCGCCATAGAGGCGCTCACCGGGTTTGAGCTGACGGTACTGGCGTGCAAGGGGCGCCGCACGCTTTACCATCGGACCATGGTAGTCCAGCTCGCCCGCCGGCCCCTTGATACTCAGATAGTGATTACGCAAGCCCTCCAGCGGCGTATTCCAGTCCAGCACCCACAGCGGGTGTTTGCCCGGGTTGCGCAATTCAAAACCAAGCAGCAAGGGCACATCCATTGCTGCCTCACTGGCGATGGAAAGCTTGCATTCGATCGGGACCGGCTCTGCCATGGCACTGCCTGCCACCGCTAAAAAAAAGCCGGCCGCAAGCGGCCGGAGAAATGACTTCACTATCATTGCTTTGGGAGCCCTTTACTGCTGAGACGGGTTGTTCTCGGCAAAGTATTCATGGTTGTCGGCATTCTGAATTGCCTGGGATGGGTTGGATTTCGCCAGACTCTTGGCATCGTCCTGACCATAGGCATAGTCATCGGTTCCACCGTTGATAGTGAAATGCGAGGACTCGTGCACCAGCGTGCCGCCCTTGGAGTCGGTTCCGGTCATCGGGGCAGTCCAGAATGCCGGGCACAGGTAGTACTTGTAGGGTTGATCCGGATACACCTTGGCAAACACGCCAGAATCATTGCAGCTGCAATCAAATACCAGCGGTTTGGACGTCAAGGTGGTTTTGATCTTGCTGTAGTGCGACTTCACCGTGCTCCAGTTGCTGCTGGAGTATTTACCGAACCAAGTCTTGTAGCGCGCGGTACCCGGCGTGGCGGTGCCAGCAAAGTAATTGACCGCATCACTGGCGTAATTGCTGCCGGCAGTAACCGCCGCATTGATCGACGATTTGCGGCTGGTAGAGCAGCCCTCATAGCTGATGCTGGACGCTACAGCTTGCTCGAGCAGGCCATTGAGGAACAGGTTGCTTTGCGCCTTTTCCAGCAAGGCATTGCTGCGGCCTTCGACAAACAGCGTGGCATCGGCCGACTGCAATGGTTCGTTCAGTGAGGCGAGCTGGGCAAGTTCGGTTTCGAGCTTGCGGTTTTTGTCAAGCAGCACCCGCTGCGCGTCCATCTTGTAGCGGATGGTGTAGTTGCCGCTACGGCTCATGTCATACACATCCGACAGCCTCACCACCGTAGCCAACGACCGGCCTGGCGCGATTTCCAGCAAGTCTTCCGCCGTCGGGCTGCGGCGCTTGTACAGGGGGCCGACATAGCGCACCGGCTTGCCATCGCGGCTTATTTCAAACAACGGATCGCGCAATTCCTTGCCAGGCAGGTTCCATTTGTACACATACAGAGTTTCGCGGCCGGTATTGCGATACTGCAATGCGACTTCGACATCCTGCGCGGCGCTTGCTACCGAGCGGGTTGGTACCACGCTGACTGACAACTCATGAGCGTAAGCATTGGCGGCCAGGATGGCCGCCGCTGCCACTATTGCAATATTGCGGTAGTGCATGCTTGCTCCTTTAAATTCACGAGGCCTTTGTACTGACTTTTTTGGTGAGCCCGCTGCCGGGCTAGCGCATTGTCATTGCGCAATGCGTTGAGGCCATCGTCAAACTTGCCGCAGCAATTGGCAATAGTGACATTGAAAAATGCGCGCACTAGGGAAAACCCGTATCTAATATGCAACACTTTGTTACAGTGCAGGCAAAAAAGCATTGCGACCACATTACATTGAACTGGCTCTATTCAGCTATTCGCTACATTCAGCAATCGCCACAAGGTCGTCCGGCTAATTCCCAGCTCGGCTGCCGCGCGACGCCTATCCCCGCCGCAACGTTGCAATACCTGCGCCGCATGGGCCCTACGGTCAAGCGCCGCTTGCTGCACCAGCGGCAAACTCGGCGCATCGCCGCGCAATTCTGGCGCCAGGCGGTACACAACGGCCGTGCTGAGCTGTTGCCGGGCGCGCAGGAACACCGCCAGGCGCTCCACCAGGCTCTGTAGTTCGCGTACATTGCCAGGCCAGCCATAACCAGCGGCAGCCGCCAGCAAGGGCGTCACCAACTGCTCAGGCGGCACCGTACACGCAAGCCGGGCCAGCGCTTCGCGCGCCAGCTGGCCGGCTAGCAGGGCCACATCGCCCGGGCGTTCGCGCAAGGGCGGCAAGGCCAGAGTGAGTATCGCCAGGCGAAAATACAGATCAGTGCGGAATTGGCCAGTATCCGCCATCTGCTTCAAGGGCATATGGCTGGCCGCAATCACCCGCACATCAACCGGCACCGGCTCTGCGGCGCCAAGCCGCAATACCTCCTTTTCCTGCAGTACGCGCAGCAAACGGGTTTGCAAGGCCAGTGGCATATCACCCACCTCGTCGAGAAACAGGGTGCCGCGATCAGCCAACTCGATCAGCCCGTTTTTTCCACCACGGCGCGAACCGGTAAACGCGCCCTCTTCATAACCAAACAGCTCGGACTCGAGCAGGTTCTCTGGAAACGCCGCGCAGTTGAGCGCCACAAACGGCCCGTTGGCACGATGCGACGCCAGATGGATGCCCTGGGCAAACAGCTCCTTGCCGGTACCCGATTCGCCCTGAATCAACACCGCCGAATCGGTACCGGCATACAGCATCGCCATGTCCAACGCCTCGCGCAGCATGGGCGCCTCGCCGACAATATCGCCAAGACGGTAGCGTGCGCGAAACGCATGCTTGCCGGCCTCGGCGCGCAGCTTGCGCTCGGCATGCTCGATGGCGGCAGATTCCTGCAGGGTCAGCACCGCCCCTACCTGGGTACCACTCTCGAACAGCGGCAGATGCTGGCTGACCAGGCGACGCCCGGCCATGCTCAGCACCATATCGCGACGTGCCTTGCCGGATTTGAGCACTTGCGCCAAGGACAAGTCTGGCGCCAAGTCGGACAGCACCTTGCCGACAGCACGCGCCGCCGTGGTACCCAGCAAGCTGCTCAGCGCCGGATTGATCGCCTGTATCCGCTCCTCGGCATCGACCACCACCACGCCTTCAGCCAGGCTTTCCAGCATGCGATCGAGCCGCTCGCGCTTCGCTTCTTCCTGCTGCGCTACCCGCACCAGCTCCAGCGCAGCATCGAAGGCGGCCAACACCGCCTCGGGCGAATAAACCAGTACCGCGTTCAAGCCATATTGGCTAGCCAGATGCACGATCTGGCTGGAGCCAACCACCACCGGCCGCGCCGCTTGCGCCAGGGCGTCGAGGTGGCGGCGCGCATCGGCATCGCTGTCATAGATCAGTGGCGTCAGTTCCAGATTCAGCACGCCGCGCAAGGGCTCGACCAATTCGGCCAGCTTTTGCCGCGCCAGCAGGGCCACACGTGGGCTTTGCCTTCGCGCCAGCACCAGAGCGCGCAAGATATCGTCGCCGCCGACACGGATGGCCGCGACCGGCACGGACAGCCGGCTACGCAGCAGTGCAGCGCCCTGCCCGGCCGCCACCACTGCATCGAGCTGGCCGGCTTGCTGCCATTCACGCAATGGCGGCAATGCCTCTTCGGCGCTACACGCCAGCAATTGCACCTCGGCACGAGCAGCCAGCAGCGCGATTTGCCCCTGCACCAGATCAGCCAGTCCGCGCGATGCAACCGCGGCGATACGTGGCAAGCGTTTGTGTTTCACGTTTCATTCCCGATGAAACAATGGTTCACAACTGTAACACGGCACCTTGTTTTTCAGGCGCATGACGGCCAAGGCATCCACCACACTCCTCGCATTCCTGTTTGTAATCAACGCCCTAGCAATCCGCTTTCCCTTGCGGCCCGAGTCTTGCGACAATCGCGCCACTTGTCGCAACCTTCAGGAGACTTCCCATGGCCCACCCTTCCGCTGGCGCACGCTTTCGCGCCGCCGTCGCTGCCGAAAAACCGCTGCAGATCGTCGGCGCCATCAACGCCTATGCGGCCCTGTTGGCCGAGCACAGCGGCCATAAGGCGCTGTATGTATCGGGCGGCGGTGTGGCAGCCAGCTCCTGTGGCATTCCCGACCTTGGCATCACCACCCTGGAAGATGTGCTGATCGATGTGCGCCGCATTACCGATCGCACCCAGCTGCCGGTGCTGGTGGACATCGATACCGGCTGGGGCGGCGCTTTCAATATTGCCCGCACCGTGCGCGAAATGATCCGTGCCGGCGCTGGCGCCGTACATATCGAAGACCAGGTACTGGCCAAGCGCTGCGGCCATCGCCCCGGCAAGGCCATCGTATCGGCCGAGGAAATGGTCGATCGGGTCAAGGCTGCCGTCGATGCCAAGACCGATAGCGACTTCGTGATCATGGCCCGTACCGATGCGCTGGCCGTGGAAGGCCTGCAAGCCGCCATCGACCGCGCCTGCCGCTGCGTGGAAGCCGGCGCCGACATGATCTTCCCCGAAGCCATGGAAAGCCTGGACATGTACCAGGCCTTTGTCGATGCAGTGAAGGTACCGGTGCTGGCCAATATCACCGAATTCGGCAAGACGCCGCTGTTCACCCGCGAAGAGCTGGGCAGCGTGGGGGTGAGCATGATGCTCTATCCACTTTCGGCCTTCCGCGCCGGCGCCAAGGCGCAGTTGAATGTGTATGAGCATATTGCCCGCGAAGGTACACAGCAGAGCGTAGTCGACACCATGCAGACCCGCATGGAGCTGTACGACCACCTGGGCTACCACGTGTACGAACAGAAGCTCGACGCACTGTTCGCGGCCGGCAAGTAAGGTCGTTCGAGTTCTTCGCGCAAAACCTTAAAACCCAGAATCTTGAACCACAGAGAACACGGAGGACACAAGGGGCACAGAGGCTTAACCGAGAAAACCCAGGCGATCGTTCAGTTTTTCTCTGTGCCCCCTCTGTGCGCCCTGTGCCCGCTGTGGTTCAAGGTTTGCCTTTCTGCATAGGGGTCAATACACATGCCGTTTGAACTACGTGGTGAGCGCGTCATCTTGCGTGATTGGCGCGATAGCGATCTGCCGGCCTGGGTGGCGATGAATGCCGACCCCAAGGTGAGGCAACACTTCATGTCCACTGCCAGCGAAGAACAAGCCAGCGGTGAGATGCGCCGACTGCAGGCCCATGCTGCCGAGCACGGCTTTACCTTCTGGGCGCTTGAAATACCGGGGCTAACACCCTTCGCTGGCGCGGTCGGCATGATCCGCACGCCGTTTGAAGCGCACTTCACCCCCTGCGTGGAGATCGGCTGGCGGCTGGCAACCGACTGGCACGGCAAGGGTTATGCGCGCGAGGCCGCCGAGCTGGCGTTGCAATACGGCTTCGAACAGCTTGGATTTGATGAAGTCGTCGCGCTGACCGTGCCGGTCAATACCAGCTCCTGGGGCTTGATGGAACGCTTGGGCATGCGCCGCGATCCGGCAGACGACTTCGATCACCCGCGCGTGCCCGAAGGTCACCCGCTACGCCGCCACGTGCTGTATCGCCTGAAAAAGGACTGGCGCTGATGCGTTACTGGATCGGCGTCGTGTCGCGTGAGCACGTCATGCGTGGCGTGGACGGCGGCTTCTGCCAGGTCTGCCATGGCAAGCAGGCGCCGCTGAAGCGCATGGCGCCGGGCGACTGGATGATCTACTACTCGCCCAACGAAAAGATGGGCGAGAGCGGCGGTTGCCAGCGTTTCACCGCCATTGGCATGGTCGAGGAAGGCAATGCCTACCCGTTCCAGATGAGCCCGGAATTTGTGCCTTACCGGCGTGATATTGCCTGGCGACCCTGCCGCGAAGTCGCCATCCGCCCCCTGATCGAGCGCCTGGGTTTTATCCGCGACAAGCAGCGCTGGGGCTATGCCTTCCGCTTTGGTCACCTCGAGATCAGCCGCGAAGATTTTGAATTGATTGCCAGCGCCATGCTCGACGACGTGCCCACCGAGCAGCCGCTGGAGGCCAAGGCAGGCAGTACGCTGCCCTTGTTTTGATCGCAGCACGCAATACACACCCCTCGCCCGCAGGCGGGAGAGGGGTTGGGATGAGGGAAGTTCTACGTAGAGCCGCCCTCACCCGGCCCCATGGGCCACCCTCTCCCGCCCGCGGGAGAGGGCAGAATCGACATAGCAATCACGGCGGGCTCGACCCGCTCTAACGGAGACCCATGAGATGACTAACGAAACCACCCTGCCCAAGCCCAAGAAATCAGTTGCCCTCTCTGGCGTTGCCGCCGGCAACACCGCCCTGTGTACCGTTGGCCGCACCGGCAACGACTTGCACTATCGCGGCTATGACATTCTGGACGTGGCCGATGCCTGCGAATTCGAAGAAATCGCCCATCTGCTGGTGCACGGCAAGCTGCCAAACAAGGCCGAGCTGGCCGGTTACAAGCAAAAGCTCAAGGCCCTGCGCGGCATTCCGGCCAATGTGAAGGCGGTGCTGGAAGCGCTGCCCGCCAGCGCCCACCCGATGGACGTGATGCGCTCGGCGGTATCGGCCCTGGGCTGCAATCTGCCGGAAAAGGACGACCACAATATCGCCGGCGCCCGCGATATCGCCGACAAGCTGATGGCCTCGCTCGGCTCGATGCTGCTGTACTGGTATCACTTCAGCCACAACGGCAAGCGCATCGACGTGGAAACCGACGACGACAGCATCGGCGGCCACTTCCTGCACCTGTTGCACGGCACCGCGCCACGCGATAGCTGGGTGCGCGCCATGCACACCTCGCTGATCTTGTACGCTGAGCACGAATTCAACGCCTCCACCTTTACCGCCCGCGTCATCGCCGGCACCGGCTCGGACATGCACAGCGCCATCACCGGCGCCATCGGCGCCCTGCGCGGCCCCAAACACGGCGGCGCCAATGAGGTGGCGTTCGAAATCCAGAAGCGCTACGACAGCCCGGACGAAGCCGAAACCGACATCCGCGCCCGCGTCGAGCGCAAGGAAGTGGTGATCGGCTTCGGCCACCCGGTTTACACGGTGAGCGACCCGCGCAATGTGGTGATCAAGCGCGTGGCCAAGTCGCTGTCGGATGAAGCGCAGAACACCAAGATGTACGACATCGCCGAGCGCCTGGAAGCCACCATGTGGGAAATCAAGAAGATGTTCCCCAACCTCGACTGGTTCTCGGCTGTGTCCTACCACATGATGGGCGTACCCACCGCCATGTTCACCCCGCTGTTCGTCATAGCTCGCACCAGCGGCTGGAGCGCCCATGTGATCGAACAACGCATCGACGGCAAGATCATCCGCCCGAGCGCCAATTACACTGGCCCGGAAGACTTGAAGTTCGTGCCGATAGCGCAGCGCTAAACGCTTAACTTCTGTAGACACAGAGGGCACGGAGAACACAGAGCACACATAGAGAAGTCAAGGCATTCGTAGGTCGGAATTTATTCCGACATCGGCACCCGGGTAGCGGAGTGTGTCGGAATAAATTCCGGCCTACGGGCATTGCAAACCATCTCTCCCGCTTTTGCTTTTCTCTGTGTGCTCTGTGTTCTCCCTGCCCTCTGTGTCTACAGATTTTGGTTTTGATTTTCAGATGCCCGAAAAGGACGCATCCATGAACACCGAATTCCGTAAACCCCTGCCCGGCACCGCCCTGGACTACTTCGACGCCCGCGAAGCCGTCGAAGCGCTCCAGCCCGGCGCCTGGGCCAAGTTGCCCTATACCGCCCGCGTCCACGCCGAGAACATCGTGCGCAAGGCCGATGCGGCCATCATCAACGACTGCCTGATCCAGCTGATCGAGCGTAAACGCGAGCGCGACTTCCCCTGGTTCCCGGCCCGCGTGGTGTGCCACGACATTCTCGGCCAGACCGCCCTGGTCGACCTCGCCGGCCTGCGCGATGCCATTGCCGACCAGGGGGGCGACGCCGCCAAGGTCAACCCGGTGGTGCCGGTGCAGTTGATTGTCGACCACTCGCTGGCGGTGGAATGCGGCGGCTTCGACCCCGATGCCTTCGCCAAGAACCGCGCCATTGAAGACCGCCGCAATGAAGACCGCTTCCACTTCATCGAATGGACCAAGACGGCGTTTGACAATGTGGACGTGATCCCGGCCGGCAACGGCATCATGCACCAGATCAATCTGGAGAAAATGTCGCCGGTTATCCATGCCGATAACGGCCTGGCCTACCCCGACACCTGCGTCGGCACCGACTCGCACACCCCGCACGTGGATGCGCTAGGCGTCATCGCCGTCGGCGTGGGTGGTCTGGAAGCCGAGAACGTGATGCTGGGCCGCGCCTCGTGGATGCGCCTGCCCGATATCGTCGGCGTCGAACTCACCGGTCGCCGCCAGAGTGGCATCACCGCCACCGATATGGTGCTGGCGCTGACCGAGTTCCTGCGCCAGCAGAAGGTAGTGGGCGCCTATCTGGAGTTCTTTGGTGACGGCGCTGCCAGCCTCACCATTGGCGATCGGGCCACCATTTCCAATATGGCCCCGGAATACGGCGCCACCGCCGCCATGTTCGCCATCGACGGCCAGACTCTCGACTACCTGCGCCTCACTGGCCGCAGCGACGAGCAAGTGAAGCTGGTCGAAACCTATGCCAAGCAAGCCGGCCTGTGGGCCGACAGCCTGGCGAGCGCCGAATACGAGCGGGTGCTGAAGTTTGACCTCTCCACCGTCGTGCGCAATATGGCCGGCCCGAGCAACCCGCACAAGCGCCTGCCAACCAGTGCCTTGGCCGAACGCGGCATTGCCGTCGATCTGGACAAGGCCCGCGCCCAGGAAGCGGAAGGCCTGATGCCCGATGGCGCCGTCGTCATCGCCGCCATCACCAGCTGCACCAACACCTCCAACCCGCGCAATGTGATCGCCGCCGGCCTGTTGGCGCGCAACGCCCGCAAGCTGGGCCTCACGCGCAAGCCCTGGGTCAAGTCCTCGCTGGCACCTGGCTCCAAGGTGGTTGAGCTCTACCTGAAGGAAGCCGGCCTGTTGAGCGACCTGGAAGCGCTCGGCTTTGGCATCGTCGCTTTTGCCTGCACCACCTGTAACGGCATGTCGGGCGCGCTCGACCCAGCCATCCAGCAAGAGATCATAGCCCGCGACCTGTATGCCACTGCCGTGCTGAGCGGCAACCGCAACTTCGACGGCCGCATCCACCCCTACGCCAAGCAGGCTTTCCTCGCATCGCCGCCGCTGGTGGTGGCCTATGCCATCGCCGGTACCGTGCGCTTCGATATCGAGCAAGACGTGTTGGGCGTGGTCGAGGGTAAGGAAATCCGCCTGAAGGATATCTGGCCCAGCGATGAAGAGATCGACGCCCTGGTCGCCCGCGCGGTGAAGCCGGCCCAGTTCAACCAGATTTATGTGCCGATGTTCGAAAAGCGCGCGGCCGAAAAAGCCGCTTCGCCGCTGTACGCTTGGCGCCCGCAATCGACCTATATCCGCCGCCCACCGTACTGGGAAGGCGCATTGGCTGGCGAACGCACGCTAAAAGGCATGCGCCCGCTGGCGCTCTTGCCCGACAACATCACCACCGACCATCTGTCGCCATCCAACGCCATTTTGCTGAACAGCGCGGCGGGCGAGTATCTGGCCAAGATGGGCCTGCCGGAAGAGGACTTCAACTCCTACGCCACCCACCGCGGCGACCACCTCACCGCCCAGCGCGCCACCTTCGCCAACCCGCAACTGGTGAACGAAATGGCCGTGGTCGATGGCGTGGTGAAAAAAGGTTCACTGGCCCGCGTTGAGCCAGACGGTAAGGTAATGCGCATGTGGGAAGCGATCGAAACCTATATGGAGCGCAAGCAGCCGCTGATCATCATCGCCGGTGCTGACTACGGCCAGGGCAGCTCGCGCGACTGGGCCGCCAAGGGCGTGCGCTTGGCAGGCGTCGAAGCCATCGTTGCCGAAGGCTTCGAGCGCATCCACCGCACCAACCTGATCGGCATGGGCGTGCTGCCACTGGAGTTCAAGCCCGGCACCAACCGCATCACCCTGGGTCTGGATGGCAGCGAAACCTACGACGTGATCGGCGAGCGCCAGCCACGCACTAATTTAACGCTGGTGATCCACCGCAAGAGCGGCGAAACCGTGCAAGTGCCGGTGACCTGCCGCCTCGATAGCGATGAAGAAGTGTCGGTGTATGAGGCCGGGGGCGTGCTGCAGCGCTTTGCGCAGGACTTTTTGGAGGCGTCGAAGGCTTGAGGGCACTGAGAGAGTTTGGTGACAACGTCGCCCCTCTCCCCCAACCCCTCTCCCGCAAGGGGAGAGGGGAGTCAATCCGGTCAGCCGCTGAGGCTCGAGTGCTCATCCACCACGATTCGCCAACGAAGGTAGCATCAACAGCTGGAAAAACTTGATTGAGCCCTCCCCCCCTCGCGGGGGAGTGCTTGGGAAGAGGGGGGGGATGGACTCACGCAGCTTTGCCAAGACCCTGAGGCAAAACATGACCGACGCCGAGCAATTGCTCTGGCGCCATCTGCGCGCCCATCGCCTGCTCGACCAGAAATTTCGCCGCCAGCAACCCATCGGCCCCTACATTGTCGACTTCGTCCACTTCGTCCACTTCGGCGCGAGGCTGATTGTTGAAGCCGATGGCGGACAGCACAATGGCAGCGGCACCGATGCGGTTCGTGACGCATGGCTAACGGAGCAAGGCTTCACCATTTTGCGTTTCTGGAACAACGAGATTTTGCAGAACACGGATGGGGTGTTGACGACCATTTTGACTGCCATCACCCCCTCTCCCCCGGCTCCCCTCCCGTAAGGAGCGAGGGGAAATAGCGCGTACAAACCAAACCAGCAGCAAGCGCCGTCGTCACAAATGCCAGCCGATCACAAGCTTGCCTCTTCAAGCCCCTCTCCCCTCGCGGGAGAGGGGTTGGGGAGAGGGG
>NZ_JAYRLZ010000027.1:15636-25644 GCF_041904975.1 Chitinimonas sp.
GTGGCATCTAACCCCCCCCCCCCCCGGGGGGTTGGGGGTTGGGGTAGAGGGGGCCACCCGCCAACGACCATGGAAGACTGCAAACCATGACCCACCCAGCCCAAATCAAAATCCCCGCCACCTATATGCGTGGCGGTACCAGCAAGGGCGTGTTCTTTCGCCTGCAAGATTTGCCCGAGGCCTGCCAGGTGCCCGGCCCGGCGCGCGACCAGCTGTTTTTGCGCGTGATCGGCAGCCCCGACCCCTATGGCACCCATACCGACGGCATGGGTGGCGCCACCTCGAGCACCAGCAAGTGCGTGATCCTGTCGAAAAGCACGCAACCGGGCCACGATGTGAACTACCTGTACGGCCAGGTCGCCATCGACAAAGCCTTTGTCGACTGGAGCGGCAACTGCGGCAATCTCTCCACCGGCGCCGGCGCCTTTGCCATTCACGCCGGCCTGATCGACCCGGCGCGCATACCGCAAAACGGCGTATGCGAAGTGCGCATCTGGCAGGCCAATATCCACAAGACCATCATCGCACACGTCCCCGTCAGCAATGGTCAGGTGCAGGAAACCGGCGATTTCGAGCTGGATGGCGTGACCTTCCCCGCAGCTGAAATCGTGCTGGAATTCATCGACCCATCGGACGACGGCCCCGGCGGCGCCATGTTCCCCACCGGCAATCTGGTGGATGACCTCGATGTACCCGGCGTCGGCACCCTCAAGGCCACCCTGATCACCGCAGGCATTCCCACCGTGTTTATCAACGCCGCCGATATTGGCTACCAGGGCAGCGAGCTGCGTGAAGCCATCAATGGCGACCCGGCAGCGCTGGCCCGTTTCGAAGCAATCCGCGTCGCCGGTGCGCTGCGCATGGGCCTGATCAAGACTGCCGAGGAAGCCGCCACCCGCCAGCACACGCCCAAGGTCGCCTTTGTAGCGCCCGCCCGCGATTACACCGCATCGAGCGGCAAGCTGATCAAGGCCGGCGATATCGACCTGTTGGTACGGGCGTTGTCGATGGGCAAGCTGCATCACGCCATGATGGGCACCTGTGCGGTGGCCATCGGCACCGCCGCCGCCATTCCCGGCACCCTGGTCAATCTGGCGGCCGGTGGCGGCCAACCCAACGCAGTGCGCTTCGGCCACCCATCCGGCACCCTGCGCGTCGGCGCCGATGCGGCGCTGGAAAATGGTCAGTGGGTGGTAAAAAAAGCGGTGATGAGCCGCAGCGCACGGATTTTGATGGAAGGCTGGGTACGGGTTCCGGGGGATATGGTTTAGGTTTTTTCAGTCAGGTACGGGAGCTTTGCTCCCGTACGATGAATATGAGTGAAATACGGATTGTGTCTAATCAGCCGGAAGCATTGAAGCTTGGTGCTGAGCTCGGCAAATTCTGACGCCGTGGGGTAAGTGCAGTGCTTTATTGTATGACACCTAACTTATCTGCCAGAACGGAGACGCAGAAATGCGGCATAATGAAAATAGATTGCTAGAAATTCTCTCTATCGCACCTGATGTCACGAATAACAGTCGAACAGGTAGTTTATTGGGGGGATTCCTTTTACTTCTATTCTTCACGACTGCTTTTAGCTCCATGTTTCTGCCAACATTGCGTCCATATGCAATGTATTCACTTGCCCTGCTCTCTCCCGTGCCTTTCTTGTTACGTTCGCGTCCCAGGCGAAAACGCGTTCAGCTTGGCCTTACTTGGCTGGTCTTCGACTTTGTTAACGGTGCACGATGGGATGCGAAGTTATGTTGGAGCGTTTGCATATCCACCATATCAAGAATTGATCTACCATCTATTGCAGATAGCCAGTTTGGGCATATTTGCACTATTACTGACAATCAAGAAAATAAATACCAATTTGATACCTCAGGCTTCTCCGCCGCCGATTTGTCTGTCATTTTCACAAAACTTAAAGAACGCGGAGTCCCTCTTTATAGAGACGGTGGGATAGCCATGTAGGGCGGGTTGGCCTCATCAACCTGCGCGGAAACCCGGGCGATCTCTGCTAAATTCCGCCGGTGTTGTGCAAACTGCCTGATTTTGCAGGTTACGCCTTCGGCCAACCCGCACTACCATGCTACGATGCTGCGAAAACTGTATGACTTTGCTACCAGACCACAAGCGATGCGAATCCAGAGAATAGACATCATGCTCGCAAAATCACAAGCTGGCTTCAGCATTTTTGAATTAATGTTTTTCCTATTGATCGTTTCCGGCGCATGGATTGGCGGAGATTTTGGCTACTTACGCCTAAGGCATCCAGGTATGGTAGCGGGAGCTATGTGCGGTGGCCTATTTGGCTACCTAACATCAGTCTCCACTACATTCTTATTAGCGGCCATATTCAAAGCCTTCTTTGGAGGCCCCCTCTTCCCGCCACGCAAACCTGACCTGGAACGCGAGAATGACTGACCTAAAATCTCCGAAGTTGATCGTTTCGAAAGGCATCATGTTCATTTGCATCGCTGCACTTTCAGCCTTTCTGCTAATTGACGAGATGCCTACCGCAAAGGTCGCCGTACTCCTGGTCCTCTTAGTGTGGGCGTCGTGCCGCTCATACTACTTTTTCTTTTATGTTCTTGAGCGTTACGTCGATCCTAACTTACGATATTCAGGTTTGTTGCATCTTATCAGCACGATTTGGAATAAACACAGAGCAGGCCGCGATGGTAAATAAAAGGTCATGTAACTATGTAGCGCTGGTTGACCTTATCAACCCGCGCGGAAGCTTCGGCGATTTCTGCCAAATTCCGTCGATATTACGCAAACTGTCTGATTTTGCAGGTTACACTTCCGGCTAATTCTTCCTACCAAGCAAGTAGCCTGGATGAAGGCGCTGCGCGCTGGAATCCGGGGGCTTTTCTCAAAGCACTGGGCGCGGCTTGAGCCACATGCAGACTCGATCATAAATCATGCGTATTTTACGAAGTCATTCCGATCATGAATAAAACCGAGCTAGAAGAAATTGCAGATTGCGCCTTCCGAGCGCTTGATTTCGCCGGCAGCGATCCTCGAAACCTTCCTATTCCAAGCCAAACCATTGTCTTGGTATATAGCAGCCAAGGGATAATCGACAACGGCGGATTAGAATGCTTCTTTTCAACCGACTTCCCTGAGCATCCGCCATACACACTATTTGTCAACAGCTATCTCCGCATTGGTGCCACGCAGGCCGCAAGGTGCATTGAACAGGCTGCAGCGATATTTCCATTTCCGGAACCACATCTCCACGAACAACAACGCCAGCAATTCATGGCCAGTCTATCTGCCGACCATCCATTCGCGCGGCTCAGCAATCGTATCTGCGGCGATGATTCAGTTTGGGAATTGCTTTGCGCTTACGCCATCAAACATAAAGAAGAGATAATGGGCGAAATGTAATCATGCCGGGCGATTTGGTTTCATGAACCCGTGCGAAAACTCCGGCGATCTCGGCAAAATTTCGTCGGCATTGCGCAAATTGTCGGGTTTCGCGGCTTACGCCCTCGACTAATTCTTCCTGCCAAGCGAATGATATGGTCATTTCTGACTCTTGATTGAATCGGATTTCATTATCGAGGCGTGCTGTTGAAGGCAACTGGGCTATAGCACGATTGCACAGAAACCAACACTTGTCCTGCAGACCCAGCGAAAGCGTTGCCCTGGCTGGAAGCGATGGCGAGAATCATTCCTCGTCAAACGTCCAGGAAGTGATCTTGCGTCTATTTTCTTCCCTGCTTGCCGCTGTCTTTTCGCTTGCCATTGCCATCGTGACGCACGCAGCTTCCGCATCGCGTGTCGAATTCGATTTTCGCAATGCCTTCTTGCCGAATCTGCACCATTTTCTGCTGGACACCGCGCTAAGCAAGGGCGGGCTGGAAGCGGTGGTCTGGGCCAGTCCGCCCGAGGCGCAAGAGCTGCAGCAACTGCGTCAGGCACTTGGCTACTACCGCAGCTACTTCGCCAAGCGCGATTTGTTGTTCGACCACGAGGCCCATGCGATCGAGCTGACACTTGCCTCCAACGACACAGAGCGCGACCCCGGAAAGCTGGCGCTACCCGCCGAACAGGTCAAAGCTATGCAGTTGGCGGCGCCGGTGTATACGCGTTGCCTGTGGGCCGAACACCAGCGGCAAAATCAGGCGTGGATTGCCAATGCGCGTGAGCTCGATCAGCGTTACGGCGCGGCTGTTCAGCAGGAAGTCGAGCGCATTCTGGCGCATGATTTCCATCGTGGCCGCTACCTGGTCGAAGTCGTAGCACGTAGTGGTCATTGGGCTGGCGCCTACACCTTTGACGACCCGCTAACCATCATGCCCAGCGCCACCCCTGGCTACCAGGGGCTCGCGGCGCTGGAAATGATTTATCACGAGACATCGCACGTCGGCGTTACCGACACGGTGAGCGACGCAATCGATCGCTTGCAGAAGGCCAGCCACCGCAAGGCGGCCATGCTCTGGCATGCCGTCCAGTTCTATAGCGTGGGCGAAGCAACGAAACAGGCATTGCAGCGTGGAGGTCAGCAATACCAGCCCTATGCCGATGCAAACCATGTTTACGAGCGCGCCTGGCCACAGGCAATCGGCTTGATTCGCCAGCACTGGGGCGCGTATATGCGTGGCGAGCGCACGATGGAAGCGGCTCTGCAAGCGATTATCGAGGGCAACTCTCCAGCGAACTAGGCTCTGTTGACGTTTTGCTGGCAGCAGGCATCGGGATACCGGCGCACATCAAGGCGCCTGCGGCGCCCCTCGGATTGCGCTGCGCTTCATTCAGGCAACCTGCCCCAACGGTGGTTTCGCTGGAAGCGCAAGCGACGATCCAACGAGCAGCGCCACTGCTTTAGCCCGACCACGCCATGGTGCGCCGCCTAGCCAATCGCCCTTCCAGCCAGAACGCCAGTCGCGACAGGCCAAAGCACAGCAGGAAATAGCCCGCGCCAAGCAGGCCGTAGACTTGTGCCGGCTTGGTCAGCACCTGGCTGTTGACTTGGGAGGCAATGAACGAGGCCTCGGTCAGGCCGATGATGTAGCCCAATGAGGTGTCCTTGATGGTGGCGACGAACTGGTTGACCAGTGAGGGCAGCATATTGCGCCACACCTGGGGCAGGATGACAAAGCGCATCGCCTGCATATAGCCAAGGCCCAAGGAGCGTGCCGATTCCATCTGGCCGCGTGGCAGTGCGGCAATGCCGGCGCGGATGATTTCTGCCAGGTAAGCGCCATTGAACAAGGCCAGCGCCGCCAGCATGGTAGGAAACTGGCCGGATTTATGCCCGGTGATGCCGGGCAAAAAGAAATAGGCCCAGAACACCACCATCAATAGCGGCGTGCCGCGCACGAAATGCACCAGTGCCGTCACTGGCAGATTCAGCCAGCGCCATGGGCTGACGCGTGCCAGGCCAAGCAGGAAGCCGAACGGCAAGGCAAGCAGCAAGGCGCTGGCGGCCAGCACAATGGTCAGTACCACGCCGCCAAGCGGGCCATCGGGGTACTGGCCGACCAGAAAATACAGCCAATAGGTGTCAATCAACTCGATCATGCCGGCCTCGCGGGGAAACGTTGCATATAGCGGGCGGCCAGCGCGCCCAGCAGCAGGGAAATGCTCAGATAGCTGAGGGTGGCAAAGGCAAACGCCTCGGCGCTGCGAAAGCTGGCCGACTCCACCTTGGCGGCCTGGTACATCAGCTCGGCCACGCCGATGACGGTGGCAATGCTGGTGTTCTTCCACAGATTAAGGGTTTGCGACAGCAAGGGCGGCACCGTGAGGCGCAGCGCCTGCGGCACGATCAGGTAGCGCATGGCGGCGATAAAGCCAAAGCCCAGGGCGCGGGCGGCATCGAGCTGGCCACGCGGAATGGCGCGGATACCGCTGCGGATATCCTCCGACATATAGGCGGCGGTGTAGAGCGTCAGCGCCACCAGCGCGCTGATCGCCTCGATATTGCCGGCATACAGCCAGCGCTTGATCGGCTCGGGCAATAGCTCGGGCGCGCCGAAATACCAGAACAGCATATGGGCCAGCAAGGGCACATTGCGCACCGCCTCGACCAGGGTAAACGCCGCCCAGCGCAGGGCGGCAATCGGCGCCAGCCTCGCCAGCGCCAGCAAGGTGGCCAGCGGCAGGGCCAGCAGCAGGGTGCCGCCAGCCAGCGCCAGCGACATCGCCAGGCCATGCAGCAACCAATCGCGGTAGTCGCCAGTAAGCAATAGTTGAATATCGAAATGCATGGGGAGAAATCAACCGGGTAATGGGGTGGGCGCCGCCATATCTGACCGCGCTGCGCCTGGCTTGCGCGGCACGCGCAAGGAAAAAAAGCTGCCCGTGTTACTGGGCAGCAAAGAGCATGGAAAGTGATGGAGACTCGTTACAGCAACACCTCAGCTGTCGACCTTGTCGGAATCGAACTTGAAGCTGCGCGAGGTGAACTTGACCTTGGACGTCGGGCCGTACCACTTGAAGAACAGCTTTTCCGCTTCGCCGGTTTGCTCCAGCTCACGCAGCACACCGTCCACCACGGCCTTGAAACCGGCTTCACCCTTGCGGATGCCGAGCGCCAGTGGCTCGATGCTCAGGTTCTGCGGCAGGATCACATAGTCCTTCTGCGCGGCGCCAAGCTTAGCGTAGTCATCAAGAATCGATACTTCGTCATTGACATAGCCAACGCCCTTGCCCTGTTGCAAGGCAACAAAAGCCTGGCCGGTGGTCTCGAAGGTCACCACATCAACAGTCGGCACCGCCTTGCGGATATTCGGCTCCTGGGTACCGCCCTTCACCGTGAGTACCTTTTTGCCGGACAGCTGCGGCACGGCGGCAATACCGCTGTCCTTGCGCACCAGCACCTTCTGGCCGGTGATAAAGGTAGTCAGCGAGAAATCGAGCTTGGCTTCGCGTTCCTTGTTATGGGTCAGCGAGGCGGCCAGCAAATCAATACGGCCCTGTTCCAGTTCCGGAATGCGCGCGGCAACCGCCAGCTGCTTGATGGTGAGCTTCACACCGAGCTTTTTCGCCACGGCAGCGGCCAGGTCCACGTCATAGCCGACAATCTGGCGCGTTTTCGGGTCGACAAAGCTATTGGGTTCGTCGGTACCGAGCACGCCAACGACCAGCTCGCCCTTTTTCTTGATATCGGCCACCTGGTCGGCCTGCACCTGGGTGCTGAACAAACTGGCCAGCGCGACAAAGCCGGCGATAAGACGGTTACGAGCTTGCATGAACTGCTCCTTGCTTGCGGTTGGATTCGACAGGAGCCAGTCTAGCAATATCGCGATTCGATATTAAAGTTTAGTTTGTTATAACCATTTAACAATTTCGTGATCATACCGCTCCCGCCCGAGGCCAAAAGACAAAGGGCACCCAAGGGTGCCCTGCTTGCCTGCCTCTTGCACTGCTTACCAGTCGCTGGAGCCACCACCGCTGCTGCCTGAATCGAAACTGCTGCCACCCGACGAGGAATCGTCCCAGCTGCTGCCATTGCCAAAGTCGATCGGATCATTGCGCAGCGATTGCTCGGCACGGTTACCACTGTCCTCGCTGTAGTAACCAGGGTTTTGCAGCGGCCGCTCACGCTCGCGCTCACTACCATGGGCAAAATGCTCGTAAAGCTCGGCAGCCGCGACACCTGCAGCAAAGCCGCCAATGCCGGCGCCGATGCCGCTACCGCCGCCCATGCCGTTATTGATGACGGTGGGGCCACCGCCACCGCCATAGCTCTGGCCGCCACCAAAGCCGCCACCCATGCCGGCGGGCTGCATCACGGTATTGCTACGACGCGACAGGATGAAATACAGGCCGCCGCCAATCAGCACAAACAGGGCAATCCACAGCCATAGCGAGGAGGACGACTCCTTGGCTGGCTCGCCGCGCGGCGCAGCTTGCGCATGCTCGGCCACCGGCCGGTCGACACGAGCGGGCGGCTGGTTCTGCTTGTTGAGGGAGTTGAGCAACTTCGCTTCAAATGCGCGGAATTTATCCGGCGAGGTGAAGTGAATCGCCGGGTCGAGCCGCTTTGCTTGCAGCGCCTGATCGGTCGCCTCGCCAAAGCGGCCATTGTGAGCAAGGATTTCGGCATAGATAAAGTGCGCCTTGGCGCTACCGGGCTTGTCCGTAACCACCTGGCGCATCATGGTTTCGGCAGCGGCATAGTCGCCACGGCCGATGGCCGCCTTGACTTCATCCTGGGTCGGGGTGGCCCAGGCCAGTAGCGAGCCGAGTAGCAAGATCAATCCAAACAGGGAACGCATGGCTTCCTCCTACAGGGTTTGGCGCAGATTGCGCCGAGGCATGCTTGATACAGCAGCGAAGATGGCGCCAAAGCGGAGATTGTTCAAGTCTTATTGTCAGGCTTTGGCCTGCAATGACGCTGGGGCGAAAAGGCAAAACCTGTAGACACAGAGATCGGGGAGAACACAGAGCGCACAGAGAAAGGCCAAATCCAGACAGGTTTTCTCTGTGTGCTCCGTGCTCTCGGTGCCCTCTGTGTCTACAGGTTTTGGGCAGTCGATTCCGTCTGCCTAAGTATTCGAGGCTAAAAGGCAAAACCTGTAGACACAGAGATCGGGGAGGACACAGAGCGCACAGAGAAAGACCAAATCCAGACAGGTTCTCTCTGTGTGCTTCGTGCTCTCGGTGCCCTCTGTGTCTACAGGTTTTGGGCAGTTGTTTACGGCTGCCTAAATGGTCGGAGCTGCAAGGCAAAACCTGCAGACACAGAGATCGGGGAGAACACAGAGCGCACAGAGAAAGGCCAAGTCCAGACAGGTGTTCTCTGTGTGCTCCGTGCTCTCGCTGCCCTCTGTGTCTACAGATTTTCGGGTTTACGTTCTGCCCGGAAAACTCAAGGTTTTGGCTGGAAGGCCGGTACGCCCATCTGCCACAGGAAGAAGCTCCACACATCGGCCGTTTCGGCAATCTGCTGCGCCTTGGTCGAGCCCATGCCGTGGCCGCCATCGTAGTCCACCCGCAGGATCACCGGCTTCTTGCTCGACGATGCAGCCTGCAAGCGGGCGGCCAGCTTCGCCGGCATCCAGGCGTCCACGCGCGGATCGTTGGCGCCGGTGGTGACAATCACCGCCGGGTAGGCCACGCCATCCTTGATGCGATGGTAGGGGCTATTGGACAGCATGGCGCGGAAGTCAGCCTCGCGCGTTACCGTGCCGAATTCGGCGATATTGGGCGGGCCGTTCGGGGTGAATTCCATGCGCAACATATCGGATACGCCCACCGCGCTATTGGCTGCGGCAAACAGCTCGGGCCGTGCGGTGATGGCGCCGCCAATGGTAATGCCGCCGGCACTGCCAGCACGGCCGGCGAGCTTACCGGGCGAGGTATAGCCTTCCTTGACCAGCCAGTCGGCACAGGCAATAAAGTCCTTCGCCGTATTGGCCTTGGTCTGGATATAACCGCCGCGATGCCATTCCTCACCGAACTCGCCGCCGCCACGCACATGGCAGGTGGCCAAAACGCCGCCCTGCTCGATCCAGGCCTTGGACTGCGGATTGAAGCGCGCTTCCATGGTGATGCCATAGGCGCCATAGCCGCTCAGCTGCAGCGGATGGCTGCCATCGAGCTTGGCAGCACGCGGCATGACAATGGACAGCGGCACCATTACCCCGTCATGGCTTTTCACCATGACCCGGCGCGCTTCGATATCGGCAAAGCTGACCGGCGACTTGGCCATCAGGCCAGTGTCGCTGACCGTGCCGCGCTTGCCATCCACCGAGAAATAGCGCGGCGACTCAGTCCAGCTCTCCAGCTTGACCAGTAGCTGGTTGCCGGTCTCGCTGGCGGCCATCTCGCGCATGCTGCCATTCACCGGCAGGGTTACCGGTTTGGCTTTGCCGGCAAAGCTCAGCTGCACCAGCTTGTCGACGCCGCCTTCGCTGAGCTTCACCCACAGGCCGTCGCGGCCCACTTCCACTTCGCGGATCACACCAGCGCCTTGCGGCATCACCAGACGCGCCTGCTTCATATCCGGCTTGTGCAAGTCCAGCGCCAGCAACTTGCCGCGCGGTGCATCCTTGAACGACA
>NZ_JAYRLZ010000330.1:0-2061 GCF_041904975.1 Chitinimonas sp.
AGCAATCAAGACGGCGGGGAATGTATGAATACAAGACCTGACCCTTGTTTCACTTTGCGCAACCCAGAAACAGTTGGCGACTGCTTCCCGGCCGGTACACGCGTACATACCGATAAGGGCTTGGTACGCATTGAGGAACTCAAGGTTGGCGATATGGTGCTGTCGCAACCTGAACGGGGAGGAGCGAAGGCATTTAAGCGGGTGGCGAAGACGTTTGTCTATGACGACAAGACCTTGCGCTGCATTACCTATCAAATAGAAGGCTCTGACGAATATCGGTCACTCTACGCCACAGGCAATCACCCGTTTTGGGTAATGGAAGAGCAGGGCTATGTCAGTGAAGATGGCGAGTGGGTTAGCCATCAATACGTGTGCGGCTGGACCCAGGCGGAAGACTTGTTACCTGATGGTAGCCGTCTCGATCAGTTGGCAGATGGCACCGCTCCTGACATTGACCAGGACGCACGCCATCATCACTTAATTCAGATGATTGATGGCACGCTCGCCCGGATAGTCGCCAATGTGCCTGTTTATCGCACCAATAGGCCTGGATGTGGTTGGTCGCGCAATCTTGGCCAAGCACCATTCGAGCTAGACAATAGCGTTGAAGGGCTGGTTTATAACTTTATTGATAGTGATGTGGCTGAAGATGGGGTTGGCCTGGACGACGATATCTTCGAAAGTGACGATCCTTATCTCAAGACTCGTGTTTACAATATCGAAGTCGAGGACTTTCACACTTATTACGTTGGTAGGGGGGTATGGGTACACAATACAAACTGTAACGAAATCTGCCCTGCTGACAATGTACTGACCAATACGTTTGGCAAGAAACCTTTAGCAGAAACTCAAGCCGTGTAGGGCGGGTCCCCGAAGGGAACCCGCGCGGAACCCTGGTGTTTGCCGCTCAATCCGTCGATGTTGCTGGGGCATTATGATATTGCGGGTTACGCCTGCGGCTAACCCGCACTACGACTACACAATACCGCAGGAAACAGTGCCCGCATCTAAAAACACTCAAATCTCGCCGGCATCCGCTCCCGGCATTCCGGAAGCGTAGCCTGCATGCACCATCACCCCGCCCGCACCTTAGCGGAAAACTTGTCGAGCAATTTGCGTACCTTGGGCGCCACCACTGCCATGCAATAGGGCTGGTAGGGGTTGGCGTCGAAATAGCCCTGGTGATAGTCCTCGGCCGGCCACAGGGTTGCCACTGGCACGACTTCGGTTACCACCCTGGCGGTGTGGCTGGCCTCGTAGTCCTTGATGGCGGCAAGCGCCAGGGCTTGCTGGCTTGCATCCTGGTAAAAAATGGCCGAGCGATATTGCGGGCCGACATCGTTGCCTTGGCGGTTCAGGGTGGTAGGGTCGTGGATGGCAAAAAACACTTCCAGCAGCTCGGCATAGCTGATCTGCCTGGCATCGAAATACACCGCCACCACTTCGGCATGACCGGTATCGGCGCCGCACACCTGTTTGTAGCTGGGCTTATCGATATGCCCACCCATATAGCCGGACAGCACTTTCTCGACGCCACGCAGGCGGCTGAATACCGCATCCAGGCACCAGAAGCAGCCGCCGGCCAATACTGCACATTCCCTGTTCATGATTTCTCTCCGCTTGGTTTGGCCTGACTTGGTCGCCGGCGCTGGCCAGAACTGACGGGCCATCTGGATCAAGCACTGGCCAGGCACTATGCTGCTACAGCAATGTGCAGCGATCGCGCCCGCGCCTCGCTGTTTTGCGGCAAGGGCCCGCCGCATCGCCTTGCTGCATTGCCCATCCTCCATCGGAAAGCTTGCCCATGTCCAACGGAATTCGCCTGCCTGGCCGTTTGATTGCCGAGCTGCATCTCGATGATCTTGCCGCCGAGCCGCTATGGCCCTCCGCCCTGGTGGCCGGTGCCGCCCACTACTCGGAAGCTGCACCCTGCCCGATTCGCTGTCCGATCAATGGCGGCACCTTGGGCAGCTTTGCGCCCTCCACGATCGGCATCATCAACCATGCTGCCGAGGCGGCGCACGGTGCCTATCTGAAATGGCGTGTCACTGCGCCCAGTCA
>NZ_JAYRLZ010000330.1:2071-4279 GCF_041904975.1 Chitinimonas sp.
TGGTGCGCCGCATCGGCCAGCGCCTGCAACAGCGCAAAGCCGCACTGGCCGAGCTGGTCTGCCTGGAAACCGGGCAGACACTGGTCGAAGCCGGGCGCGAAGTGCAGCTGGCCATCCATGCGTGCGAGCATGCCCTGGCGATGGCCGAACAATGGCATGGCTACACTGCGCCAGCCGAGGCAGGCGCACAGCGGCTTATGGAGCAATGGCATCCGCTTGGTACGATCGGCATCGTCACGCCGTTTTGCCAGCCGCTGAGCAACTGGGCGCGCCATGCCATGCCCGCCCTGTTGTGCGGCAATGCACTGGTGTGGAAGCCCTCGGAAAAAGCGCCCTTGACCGCCATCGCGGTGCAGCGGCTGCTGGAGCAGCTGATCGCCGATATGAATGATCTGGTTCCCGCGCCGATCGCGCAGCTGACCCTGGGCGAGGCCGCTGCGGCCCAGCAGCTGGCCGAACATCCGCTGATTGCCTTGCTGGCCGCCACCGGCAGCAGCCGCATGGGCCACGACCTTGCCCGACGCTGTGCCGGGCGGCTGGGCCGTCACTTGCTGGCGCTATCGTGCAACAATGCTGCCATCGTCGCGCCCAGTGCCGATCTTGATTTGGTGATGGACGAGATCCTGCCCGGCGCCATGCACGCTGCCGGCCAGCACTGCAGTGCGCCGCGGCGCCTGATCGTGCATCAGACACTGCTCGACCCACTGTGCAAACGCTTGCAAGACGCCCTGCGGCAACTGGCGATAGGCGACCCGCGTGATCGCAAACACCAGATCGGCCCGCTGATCGATGGCGAAGCCTACTGGACCATGCAGCAAGCCTTGCAGGCGGCGGAACAACAAGGCGGCAGATGCCTCGCGGGTGGCCACCGGCTGGAGCTTGCCGGGTTTGATGCCGCCTACTATGTGCAGCCGGCGCTGGTGAGCGTGCCGGGCAATCTGCCCATTGTCTGCCAGGAAAGCTTTGCGCCGATCTTGTACGTGATGCCGTACAGCGAACTGCTCGACGCCATCGACCTTAACAATGCAGTGGCGCAAGGCCATGCCACTACCCTGTTCAGCGACAGCCTGCGCGAGGCGGAATGGCTGCTCGGCGCTGCCGGGGCCGACACCGGCGTGGTCAATATCAACCACGGCATAGGCTGGGCCGAAGCCGACTGTGTATCGGCCTGCAACAAGGAAAGTGGCAATGGCTACAGCGGCGGCATCGTTGCCTGGCAGAACTATATGCGGCGGGTAGTCAACACGGTCAGCTACGGCAAGGTGGCACCAGCTACCGGCCTCGCCTATTGAGGCCGGCCGCCGGCGCGCTGCATGCACCTTGGTGGGCGCGCCAGCTTGCCGTGATAATCGGGCCTTCGCCATGCCAGCCCGAAGCGCACCATGCCATCACCGCACACCATCCTCGCCCAGCTGTGGCAACTCGCAGAGCTCGATCCAAAAGCGCTCGACCATATCCAGCTAACTGGCAGCGACCCTATCCTGCCCTCGTCTTTTGCCGTGGGCAGTGCAGCGCAAACCTCGATCGCCGCCTCGGCATTGGCGGCGGCTTCCTTGTGGCGTTTGCGCGGTGGCGACTGGCAAACCGTGGCTGTGGACATGCGCCATGCGGCGGTGGAGTTTCGCAGTGAGCGCCATCTGCGCATCGATGGTCAGGTGCCGGCCGACCCCTGGGACAAGATCGCCGGCCTGTACCGCTGCGCCGATGGTTGGGTGCGCCTGCACACCAACTTCCCGCATCACCGCGATGGCGTGCTGGCCATTCTCGGCTGCGCCTACGACAAGGAAGCGGTAGCCCGCGCCTTGCTGGACTGGCAGGCCGAACAGTTCGAACACGTCGCCTCGCAGCAAGGCATGGTGGTGGCGGCCCTGCGCAGCTTTGCGCAATGGGACGCCCACCCACACGCAGCGGCGCTGGCCAGCCAGCCGCTGTTCACCATCGAGCAGATCGGCGATGCGCCGCCACTGGCGCTGCCAGCAGCCGGGCGGCCACTGTCGGGTATCCGCGTGCTGGACCTGACCCGGGTGATTGCCGGCCCGGTATGCGGCCGCACCCTGGCGGCGCACGGTGCCGAGGTGCTGGCAGTCACCGCCCCGCTACTCCCCAGCATTCCGCCGCTGGTGATGGATACTGGCCGAGGCAAGCGCAGCTGCCAGCTGAACCTGCAAGATCCAGCCGATGCCGCGCGCCTGCTAGGTCTGGTCGATC
>NZ_JAYRLZ010000331.1:0-4278 GCF_041904975.1 Chitinimonas sp.
TGAAGCACCTCGCTTGGCTCCGGGTCGACCGAATGCACGCCGACATACAGATAGTTCGCGTCGTACGCCACCCGCATGCTGGTCGGCTGGCTGGCCGCACGCTTGTCACGCGGGGTGAACTCGTAAAAGTCATCAAAGCGCGGCACCTGCGCCCACACTGCATCGTCGAGCTTGCCATCGATCGTGATGGTGCTGCCTGCAGGCAGGCGATAGGCCTGGATATTGGCTGCCAGCGTGGCCAGCGAGCCAGACATTGCCAGCGCAAGAAATACCGGTTTGATCATCGCGGTTTACTTCCGGATTACGAAAGCGCGCACTGTGCACATTGCGCCGTCTGCCGTCATCGGCAATGCGACCATTGCGGCATTGCGCCGACAAACTGCCGTCGGCGCCGCCAAGTTGCGTGTTAGTTCAGCTGCGGCAAGAACTCAATCGCGGAAATTCTGGTATTGCAGCGGAAACTCGGTGATCTCCTTGCGCACCAGGGCGATGGTGTCTTGCAGGATATCGCGCTTGGCGCCAGACACGCGCACGGCATCGCCCTGGATGCTGGCCTGCACCTTCAGTTTCGAATCCTTGATCACCCGCACGATCTTCTTGGCCAGCTCGGTTTCCACCCCGACCTTGACGGTAATCGCCTGCTTGACCTTGTTGCCGCTGATCTTGGCGACATCGCCTTCATCAAGGCAGCGCACATCGACGCCGCGCTTGGTCAGCTTGCCCATCAGGATTTCCTTCACCTGGTCGATCTGGAAATCATTGTCGGCAAACACGGTCAGCACCTTTTCAGCCTGCTCGATACGGGCGTCCGAGCCCTTGAAATCAAAGCGGGTACCCACTTCCTTGTTGGCCTGATCGACCGCGTTGCGCACTTCCACTTCGTTGACTTCAGAGACAATATCAAATGACGGCATAATGTCGTTTCCCTTGCAAAACGGTTAACAGAGCCTGCCTGGCAGCCATACCGGCTGACAGGGAGGCCAATCCAAACCGACCATTCTACCCGAGCCCGCATGCACACTACCGCGCCAGATGCCTTTACCCGCCGCGTTGCCAGCGCGGTGGTCTATCAGATTTTCCCCGAGCGTTTTGCCATCGGCGGCGGCCTGAGCAGCCAGCAAAAGCTGGCCGGCGATGCCTACGCGGTTGCCAATGCCGGCTTGCGCGACTGGGACGACAGCCCTCAGGTACAACCCTGGGGCCAGCAGTTTTTTGGCGGCGATCTTGACGGCATTACCGACAAGCTCGACTACCTGGTCGATCTGGGCATTACCGGCGTTTATCTGACCCCGGTGTTCGCGGCGCCAAGCAACCACAAATACGACGCGACCGACTTCTTCACCATCGACCCGATGTTTGGCGGAGAAGACGCACTCAAGCGCTTGATCGAGGCCCTGCATCAACGCGGCATGCAGCTCACCCTCGATGCAGTGCTCAACCATGTATCGGACCAGCACCCGTGGTTTGTTGCCGCCAAGGCCGGCGATGCCGCCCTGCGCGACTGGTTCAGCTTCGCCGACGACGGCAGCCACCAAGCCTGGCAGGACTTCGGCTTTATGCCCGAGCTCAATCTGGCCAATGCGGCAGTGCGCGACCGGCTGTATCGCCAGCCGGACAGCCTGGTGCAGCACTGGCTGGCGCGCGGTATCGACAACTGGCGCTTCGATGTCGCCCAGGATGTCGGCCTGCCGGTGGCGCGCGAGATGCGCCGGATCGTCGGACAGCGCTTTCCCGATGCCCTGTTGCTGGGCGAGCTGAATGGCTTTGCCGGCAGCTGGCTCGGCGACACCAGCCAGCCCGGCTACCACGGCATGATGAACTACTGGTATCGCACCGCCCTGCTGGCCTGGCTGGGCGGCGAAATCGATGGCGTGCAGATGAACCATGCCATCCGCGATGCCCGCAGCGCCTATGGCCTGAATGGTCTGTTGTGCTCATGGAATATGTTGTCCAGCCACGACACCCCGCGCCTGATTACCACCTTGGGTAGTGTCGCCCGCGCGCAACTGGCAATGGCGGCGCAATTCACCCTGCCCGGCATACCGCTGGTCTACTACGGCGAAGAAATCGGCATGGAAGGCGGCGCAGACCCTGATTGCCGCCGCACCATGCGCTGGAACCCGTCGCAATGGAATGTGCAGCAGCGCGACTGGGTCAAGCGGCTGATCACCATCCGCCAGGCCAACCCCGCCTTGCAGTATGGCGAGGTCACCGTGCTGGGCGATCGGCTTCCCGGCAATGCCCTGGTGTTCCTGCGCCACACCCATCAAGCCGGACAAGCTGCACTGGTGGTGATCAATCTTGCCGAGCAGGCGCTACAACTAAGACTATTGCTGCCCTATTCTCACTGGTATGACGGCGTGCCGCTGCGCGATGCGCTGGGCCGGGCGCCCGACTGCAAAGTACAGGCGGGCAGCGTGGTAATCGATGTGCCAGCCGGCAGTGCCGCAATCTATCAGGCATTCGAGCCCTACCAGCACTACACTTTTTTCAAGCCGCGCAATCAGGACTAGACAGACTGCGGCGGGAGACCGAGGCATGAGTTACCAGGACGACGACGCGTTATTCCCACGTAAAGCCTATCTGCTGGCGCAGACTTTCTTTATCCAGGACAACCGCGACGAGTTGACCCAGCATGCGCACAAGTACGACTTCGACATGCTGTTCTTCGACCAGATGGCCGACTTCAAGATGGCGCTGCACCAGGCGCCGCACGATGCCCTGTTCGTGGTCGACCTCGATGTGCTGTCCAGCCTGCAGAAAAACGACGGCAACCGCACCTTGTTCCTGCGCGATCTGTTTGCGCAGCTGCCGGACGATCGCGACTATGTCTATCTGCAGACCGAACGGCAGAGCGGCCGCTTTTTGCTGCAACAGATGCTGGTCGAATCGAACTGCCTGGCTTTTGCCGACAAGCCCATCGCCAATGAAAAACTGGTGGAAAAACTGTTCAATCTGTTCGCCCGCTCGCGCCATGCCGAATCGAGCATGGTGCTGATGCTGGGCGACACCGGCGTATTCGACCAAAGCCTTTTGGCTACGCGCAATATCCGGCTGGTCGAGCACGGCGACGCCCACACCCTGCACCGCCTGGCCAAACAGCTGCAACCGGATGTGGTGATCATCGACGAGCGCCACTACCGCCAGACCGATGCCATCGTGCCGATCCTCAAACGCAATCTGGAAGCCGACCCCAGCATGGAGATCATCCTGCTGCTGGAAAAAAGTGACGAAGCACTGAGCCGCAAGGCAGTCAGCGATGGCTTCGATACCATCTTGCTTGGCAAGGCTGCCGACATCCTCAGCCAACAGCTGGTCAACCGGCTGAGCAAGATCCGTCTCAACCAGGACCTGATCAGCCGCGACCGCGCCACCGGCCTGCTCAACAAAGTGGGCTTCCAGCAGCGGGCCCACGAGGTGATCATGATGGCCGAGGCGGAAGGCAAACCGCTGGGCCTTGCGGTGGTGGATATCGACAAGTTCAAGACCATCAACGACACCTGGGGCCATCACTTTGGCGATATCGTCATCAAGCGCCTGTCGCTGACCCTCGGCGCCTTCATGGGGCCGCACGATCTGCTCAGCCGCTTTGGCGGCGAGGAATTCGTGGTGCTGGTGTGGGATATCACTCCGGAAAAAATGCTGGAAAAACTCAATGCCATGCGCGAGGCCTTTGGCGCACTGCGCTTTGAAGTGGAACCGGGGGAATTCCGCCAGTTCAGCTTTAGCGGTGGCGCTTCGTTCACCCCGAAGTTCACCACCGAAACCGCACTGTTTCTCGAAGCCGACGCCATGCTCTACCAGGCCAAGCAAAACGGACGCAATCGCATCTGTGCCTGATTGAATTTGCCAGCCCGAACTCGCGCAGCGCATGCGATGCACTTGGCCGCTGCGCCGGCCATTTCAGCGTCGCCACGCCGTACGCAGCCATGACGTGCCCGAAGCCATCCACGGCGCGCCCACATAATGATCAGTGCCAGCTGCCCGTTTTTGGCCATCGAAGCCAAACCAGCCGGGTCTGAGCCACGCCTGGCGCACCGCCTGCGTGCGCCGACCATCATTACGCCCCCTGCCATTCGTCAGCCCACTCCCAAAGCGGCGCCTCGCAGGTAGAATGCGCCGTTTCGTCCGGAGCGGACGACCTTTTTCGCCATGAATACCGGAGTTCCCATGCGTTCCATGATCCTGGCCGGCCTGATTGCCGCCGCCTTTGCCACGCCTGCCCTTGCCGCCACCAAAGCCGACAAGGCACCCGCCAAAGCCCCGGCCAAGCAAGCC
>NZ_JAYRLZ010000332.1:0-2928 GCF_041904975.1 Chitinimonas sp.
CGCGATCCTTCGGGCTTTGCAGACGCTCGTGCTCCGGCGGCACCGTGTCGTTGATCACATAGGGCTTGATCGAGTTGTACTGCTTGAAGAACTGGGTCATATCCACGATCAGATCGCGGATCACCGGCAGGCCGGGCAGCGGGCGGATTTCCACTGGCTGCTTGAGGCTGCTGACATCGGTCACGCAGGCAAGGCCGTTCTTGCCATTGATGTTCATGGCATCGGAGCCGCACACGCCTTCACGGCAGGAGCGGCGGAACGACAGCGAATCGTCGACGATCTTCAGGCGCACCAAGGCATCGAGCAGCTTCTTGTCAGAAGGCTCAAGCTCAACCTCGTAGTCCTTCATATACGGCTTGGCATCGACGTCCGGGTTGTAGCGATAGATCTTGAATTGCATCTTCATGGTCTGGTCTCCGGCCCGTTCTTAGAACGTGCGCTCCTTTGGCGGGATGTAGTCGACGGTCAAGGGCTTGGTATGCACCGGCTTGTAGCTGAGGCGCTTCTCGCCGCAGTAGTACAGCGAATGCTTCATCCAGTTGTCGTCGTCACGCTTCTCGAAGTCATCGTGCGAGTGCGCGCCGCGCGATTCCTTGCGCGCATCGGCGGCGACCATGGTAGCGACAGCGGCCTCGATCAGGTTTTCCAGCTCCAGCGCTTCAACGCGGGCAGTGTTCCACACCTTGGACTTGTCCTTGATCTGCGTACGCTTGGCACGCGCGGCAACTTCGGCGATTTCCTTGACGCCCAGCGCCATGTTCTCGCTATTGCGGAATACGCCGGCACGCTTTTGGATGGTAGCCTGCATCGAGGTGCGAACATCATTGACCTCTTCGCCACCGGTTTGCGTCTCCAGACGGTTGATGCGCGACAGGCTGAAATCAGCAGCATTGTCGGGCAGTGGCTTGTGTACCGGGCGCTCACGACGGATGAAATCGATCATGCTGTCGCCAGCCGACTTGCCGAACACCACGAGGTCGAGCAGGGAATTGGTGCCAAGGCGGTTGGCGCCATGCACCGATGCGCAAGCACATTCGCCGGCTGCATAGAAGCCATTGACGCGCACTTCCGGATTGTCGCCCTGTGGCACCATCACCTCGCCCAGATAATTGGTGGGGATACCACCCATCTGGTAATGCGTGGTCGGAATCACCGGAATCGGTTCCTTGATCGGGTCGACACCGGCGAACTTGATGGCGATCTCGCGGATGGATGGCAGGCGATGGTTGATCACGTCAGGACCAAGATGGTCGAGCTTGAGCAGCACATGGTCCTTGTTCTTGCCGGCGCCACGACCTTCCAGCACTTCCAGCGCCATGCAGCGCGATACGAAGTCACGCGGGGCCAGATCCTTCAGCGTCGGCGCATAGCGCTCCATGAAGCGCTCGCCATTGGCGTTGAGCAAGATACCGCCTTCGCCACGCACTCCTTCGGTGATCAGCACGCCGGCACCCGCCACACCGGTCGGGTGGAACTGCCAGAACTCCATATCTTCCAGCGGAATGCCGGCGCGGGCACACATGCCCAGGCCATCGCCGGTATTGATAAAGGCATTGGTGGATGCGGCATAGATACGGCCAGCGCCGCCGGTGGCAAACAGCACTGCCTTGGCGTGCAGCACATAGACTTCACCGGTTTCCATTTCCAGCGCGGTGACGCCAACCACGTCGCCATCGGCATCGCGGATCAGATCCAGTGCCATCCATTCGACAAAGAACTGGGTATTGGCGCGCACATTGCGCTGGTACAGGGTATGCAGCAGGGCGTGGCCGGTACGGTCGGCGGCGGCACAGGCACGCTGCACCGGCTTTTCCCCGAAATTGGCGGTATGGCCGCCAAATGGGCGCTGATAGATGCGACCCGAGTCGACGCGGTCAAACGGCATACCGAAGTGCTCGAGCTCGATGATCGCTTCCGGCGCGGTCTTGCACATGAACTCGATGGCATCCTGGTCACCCAGCCAGTCCGACCCCTTGACGGTGTCGTACATATGCCATTCCCATTTGTCTTCCTGCACATTGCCCAGCGCTGCGGATATGCCGCCTTGCGCCGCAACCGTGTGGGAGCGGGTCGGAAACACCTTGGACAGCACAGCAGTCTTAATGCCGGCTTCGGAAAGTTGCAGCGCAGCGCGCAGACCGGCACCACCGGCACCGACGATCACCGCATCGAATTGACGTTTAGCGACGTTCGCCATTACACACCCCACACCACTTTAATTGCGTAAACAAAGCTGGCCAGCAGCCACAGGATGGTCAACACATGCAAGCTCAGGCGGATCGCCAGCGGCTTGACATAGTCCATCCAGATATCACGCACACCCACCCAGGCGTGCAGCACCAAGGCCAGCACCGTCACGGTAGACAGCACCTTGACCCAGGTGCAGGCAAACAGGGCTTTCCAGCCTTCGTAGCCAGCACCCGCCGCCAACAGCAGGAAGGCCACCAGGCCCACGGTATAGACCAGCATCACCACTGCGGTAATGCGTTGAAGCAACCAGTCGCGCAAACCATAGTGCGCGCCAATGACATGGCGATTTACCACAGGACACCTCCGATGAATGCGGTCAGAACCAAGCTCACCACCATCACCAGCTTGGCGGTATTACGTGCGGTTTCGAGTTCCAGCCCCTTGTGCACATCCAGCAGCAAAAAGCGGATGCCGGCACAGGCATGGTGCAGATAGGCCCACAGCAGGGCCAACAAGGCCAGCTTCACCAGCGGGAAGGCCACCAGTGCACGGTAAGCATCGAATTGAGCCTGGCTGGACAGGGAACCAGCCAGCAAATACAGCACCACGGGAATCGACACGAACAACAAGACACCGCTGACGCGGTGCAGAATCGACACAATGCCCGGTATCGGTAACCTGATCTTCGGCAGATCAAGATGTTTGGGCCGAGTTTTCTCCATGATGCTTTCCTCTAAC
>NZ_JAYRLZ010000332.1:2938-4257 GCF_041904975.1 Chitinimonas sp.
AACGTTGTATTTCCGGCAGCGAGTAATTGACGACCCGCCTCACGCTTTACTGATCCCGCCGCCAACCCGGGCTGCTGCACAATCCCCGGGCAAAGCTTTCCGATTGTAGCAAACCGGAAACGAAGCACCGTCACCAGCACTACACGCCATACATATAGCGGTCGGTACGGCAGCGCAGCACCGACCACTCCACTGGCTCTGCATTCAAGCCTTCCGCCACCCGCACCACCTCGAGCAGCGGCGAATCCTCTTCGACACCGAGCAAACGGGCCTCCTCGCGATCAGCACTCACCGCCCGAAATCGCGGCGCACCGGACACCACCCGCATGCCGTACTCACGCCACCACACCTTGCGCAGGTTGCATTCAGCCTGGCGTATGCGTCGTGAATCGAGCCCTTCAAAGCGATCTGCCGACACATAGGTTTCGATCAGCGCAAACGGCTCGTCAACCACGCGGACCAAGCGCTTGACCAGCTGCAGGTTCGCACCACGGCGCAAACCCAGGCCCTGCGCCGCCTCCTCGCCCGCATGCGCGCGCGCGCAGGCTAGCAACTCCAGCGACGACCCGAGCACCTGTGCCGTACCCGGCAAACGCGCGCTACCCCAGTCATCGTCAACCACCGCGACAAAGGTACCCAAACCCTGGCGTCGATACAGCACCCCCTCTGCCACCAGCGCATCAAGGCCTTTGCGCACCGTACCCTGACTGACGGCAAAACGCTCAGCGAGATCCAGCTCGCTTGGCAATATCTCGCCAGCGCCCCACTCACCACGCTCGATTGCGTCGACGATGCGCAAGCGCACCTGCGCATACAGCGGCTGCCGGCTGGGTAAATGCTCTACGGATCGGCTGGCTGCCCCGACCATCATAGCCTCGCACTGGGAATCAGACCGCTTTATACCGGGACATCGGCGCCATGTCCACTGCAGTCTTATATAAGACAGCTGACCAATGATGCATTTGTCAGCCTGATTCGAGAAATCCGGGTGATTTCAGCGAGTTGTGATGCTAGACTCGGCCAATTGCTGTGCTGCAGCGAACAGCTGCCGGTCGAACCAGCAGTCAAGCCCATCCCCACCTACCCGACTTCAGGAGTCCAACAATGAAGAAACCCGTTCGCGTTGCCGTTACCGGCGCTGCAGGCCAGATTGGTTACAGCCTGCTGTTCCGTATTGCTTCTGGCGAAATGCTCGGCAAAGATCAACCGGTGATTCTGCAGATGCTGGAATTGCCCATGGAGAAAGCCCAGGCCGCACTCAAAGGCGTGATGATGGAGCTGGAAGACTGCGCTTTCCCGCTGCTGGCCGGCATGATCGG
>NZ_JAYRLZ010000333.1:0-4248 GCF_041904975.1 Chitinimonas sp.
GTGTGGCCGTGCTCTGCCCGCTTGGCAGGGCCGGCCGCACCTGAGCTTCCGAGCTGATCCGGAGTTACTTTTTCTTGGCCTTTGGCTTGGCCGGGGTGGCGACCTTGGCTTTGAAAGTGGCGCCAGGCGTGAACTTTGGCACGGTGGTGGCGGCAATCTTCAGCTTTTCGCCAGTGCGTGGATTCTTGCCCTCGCGTGCAGCGCGCTGCAGGGATTTGAAGGTGCCAAAGCCCACCAGCGTCACGCTGTCGCCATCGGCAACAGCTTGCGAAACCGCTTCCACAAATGCGTCGAGTGCGTGGCCAGCAGCGGTTTTGGTCAGGTTGGCCTTGTCGGCGATCACGTCGATCAATTCGGACTTGTTCATGCGCTTTGGACTCCAGACGAATAATGGTTTGAGAAAGAAGGCAGCTCGAAAACACGCCTTATTCCAAGCACGAGCATACGGCTATGGCTGCTTGCTTGCGCTTCGCGCCGGCTCGTATCGACGCAACTCGCTGAACCTGCGGGCCCGTGGGCCTTACTGCATTATGCACATGGCAAACCGCCTGTGCACAAGGGTTTGACGCCTTTGTATCAGTGCCACAACTTGCCTTGCAGCATCTGGCCGAACATCACCCAATCGCCGAGCAGGCTGTAGAACGGATACTTGAAGGTTGCCGGTCGATTCTTTTCGAATCCAAAGTGACCCAACCATGCAAAACCATAGCCTGCCAGCGGCATGGCTGCAAAGAACCATGCATTGCGCTCAACGATGCCCAGCAACAGGAGCAGCAGCACCAGGCAGCTGCCGGCGAAATGCAGGCGGCGGCAGGTGAGGTTCTGGTGCTCGGCAAGATAGTAGGGATAGAAGTCGCGAAAGCGTTGAAAAGACACGGTTCGGCTCGTTTGTTTGGCTATACGGGAATCTAGCGCCCATGGCGGCAGATTGCCAGTTGCGCCGCAGCAAAGCAGGGCTCTGTTGCGTAATATGGCGCTGTCACAATCGCATGCCAACATCGCGCCATGCGCGGGAGTCCGTCCAGATGGTTATAGAACAGCCCAGCTTCCACATCGTCCCTGCCGGCCGTGGCCTGCACTGGTTCAGCGCAGGATTCGCCCTGTTCTGGCGCCAGCCCTGGCTTTGGCTGGGCATTACCATGGTATTCCTGCTGATTTTGCTTACCTTGGGCCAGGCGAGCTGGCTGGCGATGGCGGCGCCACTGCTGATGCTGCCGATGTTTGGTGGCTTGCAGATCGGCTGCGCGCAGATGCAGGGCGGCGAGGCGCTGGAGTTCGACCATCTGCTGGCAGGCTTTCAAGCCCCGTTGCGCGGCCTGCTCGGCCTGGCCGCGGCCTATATCGTCATGCAATTGTTTACCGACCAGATCGGCAAGCTGCTGGCCCGCCTGATGGGTCTGCAAGCCTTGTTCGATGCCATGAACCAGGCGGGCACCGGCAATCTGGAGCCGCTGATGAATACGCTACCAAGCCTCGCCGGGGTATTCATGCTATGGCTCTCTGTGGTGGCGGTGCTGGCCTTTCTGGTGTCACTGGCCTTTCTGTTCGCGCCGGCCCTGGTAGCTGTTGGCCGGGTGCTGCCGCAGGCAGCATTGCTGGCTTCGTTTCGCGCCGCCAGCGCCAACTGGCGGGCGCTGAGCGTGTATGGCCTGGTGTTTGCGCTGTTTGCCCTGGTGGCAATGTGCACCGTGCTCGGCGCCTTCCTGCTGTTGCCCTTGAGCATTACCACTGCCTATATCGCCTACCGCGATGTATTTGCCGACCTGCCTGAACAACTCAGTGAGAACCCATGAGCCAGACCGACCCTCATACCGCAGCCAGCGCCGAGAGCCCGTTCAAGGGCAAGACCGGCATCCAGCGACTGATCAACGCCACCGGCTATTCCATCGACGGTTTCCGCGCCGCCTGGCGCCATGAATCGGCGTTCCGGCAGGTGTGCCTGCTGCTGCTCGCCGGCATCGGCATGGCGCTGTATCTGCCCTTACCCCCGTGGGGCCGCGCCTTGATCGTGTTTGCGCATTTCCTCAGCGTGATTGTGGAATTGCTCAACTCCGCCGTGGAAGCGGCGGTCGACCACACCTCGCTCGACCATCATCTGCTGGCCAAGCGCGCCAAGGATCTCGGCAGCGCCGCCCAGCTGGGGGCGCTGCTGAATATGGCGGTCATCTGGGCCATTGTGCTGACGGCTCACTGAGCCGACGGTGCAGCTGCTGGCGAGCAGACAGACGTCGCCTGCCTGACCACCCCTTCATGACACGGGGCAACGCTATGCCTTGAGCTTCGCCAAGCGCGCCATCGCCGCGTCCAATGTCGCTTCACGCTTGGCGAAGCAAAAGCGCACCAGATGCTGGCTGCGGCCATCGGCATAGAAGGCCGATACCGGAATGCTGGCCACACCCACCTCGCGGGTCAGCCATTCGGCGAACGCCAGTTCGTCCAGATCGGGGCGGATGGCGGAATAATCGGCCAGCTGGAAATAGGTACTGGTACTGGGGCGCAAGGTAAAGCCGGCGGCGAGCAGGCCTGTGATCAGATAATCGCGCTTGGCCTGATAGAAGGCAGCCAAACCCTGCCAGCGCCCTGCAATCTGCAAATGCCCGGCCAGGGCCACCTGCATCGGTGTACTGACCGAAAACACCAGGTATTGATGCAGTTTACGGAATTCACTGCTCAAAGTTGGCGGCGCCACGCAATAGCCGATCTTCCAGCCGGTGGCGTGGAAGGTCTTGCCGAATGAGTAGATGGCAAAGCTGCGTTGGCGCAGCTCCGGGTGCGACAGCACGCTCAGGTGGCGTTGTCCGTCGAATACCAGATGCTCATAAACTTCATCGCTGAGCACCAGCAGATCATGGCGCTGTGCCAGCGCGGCCAGCGCATCGAGGTCGGTCTGTGCAAACAGGCTGGTGGCCGGGTTGTTCGGATTGTTGACGATGATCAGCCGGGTGCGCGGCGTTACCGCAGCCTCGACCTGCGCCCAGTCCACGGTGAAATCCGGCGCACTCAGGCTGATCCGCACCGGTAGCGCGCCTTGGGCAATGATGGCCGGCGCATAGCTGTCGTAAGCCGGTTCGATGATGATGGCTTCATCGTCACTACGCAGCACCGCCGCAATGGCGGTGTATAGCGCCTGGGTGGCGCCAGCGGTGATGGTGATTTCGCGCTCGGCATCGACATCAACGCCCTGGCTCGCCTGTAGCTTGGCGGCAATGGCCTGGCGCAGCGCCGGCAGGCCCGGCATCGGTGCGTACTGGTTATGACCGGCCTGCATGGCAGCGTGAACGCCGTCGATCAGGCCGGCATCGACGGCGAAGTCGGGAAAGCCTTGCGATAGATTGATGGCACCGGTTTCAGCCGCAAGCGCGCTCATGCGGCTGAAGATGGTCAAGCCCAGGTCGGGGAATTTTGACTGCAATGGCATGGCAGAACTCGCAGGAATAAAAACCGGATCGTGCCGCTCCGCGGGCGCCAAGCCAAAGACACATTGCTTATTTGCAACGAACCAAAAAACAAGCCCCGCCAGAGACGGGGCTTGCTGCGGCAATGGCTGCTTGCGGACCGGAGCTTACTTGATGATGGCAGCCAGCTCGCCCTTCTTGTAGCGATCGCTCATCTTTTCCATCGACAGCGGCACAATCTTGCTGGCCTGACCAGCACAGCCGAAGGCTTCGAAGCGGGCCTTGCAGATATCCTTGGCCGACAGCATGGCGTCTTTCAGGAATTTGCGCGGATCGAACTCGCTCTTGTTCTGCGCCAGATGGCGACGCACCGCACCGGTCATGGCCAGGCGGATATCGGTGTCGATATTGATCTTGCGCACGCCGTACTTGATGCCGGTAACGATTTCTTCCACCGGCACGCCATAGGTTTCCTTCATTTCGCCACCGAATTCACGAATCACCGCCAGCCATTCCTGTGGCACCGAGCTGGAGCCGTGCATTACCAGATGGGTGTTGGGAATGCGTGCATGGATTTCCTTGATGCGCTCGATGGCCAGAATATCGCCAGTGGGCTTGCGGGTGAACTTGTAAGCGCCGTGGCTGGTGCCGATGGCGATCGCCAGTGCATCGACCTGGGTCTGCTTGACGAAGTCGGCCGCCTGCTCGGGGTCGGTCAGCAACTGGTCGTGGCTGAGCTTGCCCTCGAAGCCATGTCCGTCTTCCTTTTCGCCTTCGCCGGTTTCCAATGAACCCAGACAGCCGAGCTCACCTTCCACCGATACACCGATGGCGTGCGACATTTCCACTACGC
>NZ_JAYRLZ010000028.1:0-25262 GCF_041904975.1 Chitinimonas sp.
GATCAGCGCCGCCATCGCGGGCATGGCCCGCTCCTGCTACTGCCAAGGTTCGATAGCCGAATCAATAGTCATCTTCCAACCTCGCTCAAGCAACAAACAAGGCGTGTCGCGCCTGCTCGTTCACGGCCAGTACGGCTGGATGGCGAATCTGTCGCTCGACCGAGATCGCGTAGAACTGCTCGCCCAAACCGCTCAGCTCCCCGATGGCGCTCACTGCATAGTCGGCGGCTACTTCCTCTTGCAAGACGGTTGGTGCGATAAAGAAACCCGCCCCTGCCTTGCCAAAGGCCTTGAGCAGGGCGCCGTCGTCAAATTCACCCACCACTTTGAGCTTGATCTGCCGCTGGGCAAGCCATGCCAGCAGACGTGGCCGTATCGCCGCATCGGGCCCCGGCAGCAGGAAAGGGGCGCCATTGAGGCAGGCCGGAAACTCACCCGCATATTGCTTGCACAGGGCCGGCACCCCCATCACGGTCAGGCCACTTTCGCCAAGCAGATGATTGAAGCCCTTGATATTGGCCTCCGCCGTCAACGGCCGATCGGCAATCACCAGATCCAGCCTGTGCATTGCCAATTCGCCCAATAGCTCCAGCAATTGCCCTTCCCGGCAGATCAGGCGCTGCGGCGGGCTGAGCTGCAAGGCCGGCTGCAGCAGGTGAAACGCCACGGTTTTCGGCACCATATCGCCAATACCGACGCGAAACTCGCGCGGCACACCGGCTGGCCCCACGCTGACCGCTTCTTTGAGCTCCTCACCGAGGCTGAAAATCTCGTCGGCATAGCTCAGCACCAGCCGGCCCATATCGGTGAGCTCCAGTCCGCGCCCCTGCTTTTGCAGCAGGCTGGCACCGAGTGATTCCTCCAACAGGCGCAGCTGGCCGCTGATCGCCTGCGGCGTGACGTGCAGCTGCTCGCTGGCGCGCATCACGCCGCCAGCCTTGGCGACAGTCCAGAAGTATTGCAGGTGCTTGAAGTTCAAGGAGTTCACAGATAATTACTTCACTTTTTCTGAAATATCATCAAAGTTTATTCGATTATTCTTTGCCAATCCATCGCACTAGACTGGCCGTGTTGTTTAACCCAGCCACAAGGACGAAGCGATGAAAACCGATATCAAGGCGCGTAATTTTCTGCTTACCGAAGCCCTGTCGCAGCATGTGGAACGACGACTTGATTTTGCCCTGGGCCGGCTCGATGCCCATATCCACAAGGTCACGGTAAGGCTTTCCGATATCAATGGCCCGCGCGGCGGCATCGACAAGCACTGCCATATCCAGGTCTCGCTGCATCACCTGCCCGATGTGGTGATCGAAGACTGCGAGGCCGATCTGTATATCGCCATCAACCGTGCCAGCGAGCGAGCCAGCCGCACCGTCATGCGCAAGCTGGGGCGCCAGCGCCAGTTCGATGCCAGCGATGCCTGGCTGGCAGCCGCTGACGACAGCGATGTCGCATCGGCCGACGCAGCCCCAGGCAACACCCGCCAGCATGCCAGCCACTAGGAGGAACACCATGCGCCACTATCCAAGCAATGGCCCCGAGGCCATGTCCCGCCTGATTGCCCTGGCCCTGCTGGCCGATGGCGGCCTTGACCGCTCCGAACTGCTTGCGCTGCAACGCAGCCAGGTGCTGGATCAATTGGGCATCGAGGAGTCGCTGTTTCATCGGGTTACCCAAGAGCTGTGCGACGACATGCTGCAATGCGTCAGCATGAACGGCTCCGCCCAGCTGGAACTGGGTGACGAGCTGATCGACCAGTTGCTCGGCGATGTCAACGATCCGGCCCTGCAAATCCCGGTATTGCGTGCCATGCTCGATATTGCCGATGCCGATGGCTTTCTGGCCGATGGCGAAGCGGTACTGATTGCTCGCGCCATGGCGCTGTGGCAGTACGACCTGCACCAGATCACCCTGCCCCGCACCAAAGCGGGCCATCCTTCACGCAGCACCCAATCTGCCGCCTGAGCGGCAATGTCTGATCCGTAGCCAGCGCCCGCTGGCTACGGCAAGGGAGAAATACAATGGAAACCTTAAGCGCTTTATGGTTAGGCAAGCCGGCCTGGATGTGGCTGGCCTTTCTGGGCATTGTGCTCAGCTTGCTGGTGCTGGATCTGGGGCTATTGAACAAAAAGCAGCGCGAAATCGGCGTGGCGCAAAGCCTCAAGCTGTCAGCCTTCTATATCGCCGCTGGCGTCGCTTTCGGCGGCTGGGTCTGGTATTACCTGGGTGCCGCGGCCGGCATGAATTTCTATACCGGCTTTGTCATCGAAAAAAGCCTGTCGCTGGACAATATCTTTGTCATTTCGCTGATCTTCAGCTTTCTGGCAATACCACGTGAATTCCAGCACCGGGTATTGCTATGGGGCATCCTCGGCGTGATCGTGCTGCGTGCCTTGATGATCGGCGCCGGCACCAGCCTGGTCGCCCAATACCACTGGCTGCTGTATGTATTCGGTGTATTCCTGGTGTTTACCGGCATCAAGATGCTGTTTGCCAAGGAAGAGGCAACCGACCTGAATGGCAATCCGGTGTTGCGCTTGCTGCGCCGCCATCTGCGCATCACACCGCAGCTGCATGGCCAGCACTTCTTTGTGCGCCAACCCGCTGCCGGCAGTGATGGCAAGCCGGTGTGGTGGGTCACCCCGCTGTTTCTGGCCCTGGTCATGGTGGAAACCATCGACCTGGTATTTGCCATCGACAGTGTGCCGGCCATTCTGGCGATCACCACCGACCCGTTCATCGTCTACACCTCGAATATTTTCGCGATTCTCGGCCTGCGCGCCCTGTACTTTGCCCTGGCCGCCGTGCTGCACCGCTTCCACTACCTGAAGTACGCGCTGGCGCTGATCCTGGTGTTCATCGGCAGCAAGATCTTCCTGGCGGAATGGCTGTTCGACGGAAAGGTGCCGGCCCTGGTATCGCTGGGCATTACCTTCGGTCTGCTGGGCGGTGGCATCGCCGTATCGATCTACAAGACACGCACGGCGCCGCCCCTGATACAAAGCCCCTAGCACAGCGCAGAGGTGTGCGATGGAAGTGGACAAGGCCGCACGCAAACAACAGGCAGTAGTGCTCGCCTGCCTTGCCGTGCCAGTGGTGGGATACCTGCACTATCTGGCGGGCGAGCAGCTGGAATTTCATCTGTTCTTCCTGCTGCCGGTGATTGCCGTGGCCTGGCACGGTCAGGTGCTGAGCAGCGTGATGGTGGCGCTGCTCAGCATCACCATCTGGGCGCTGGTCGACTGGCTGCTGCTTGCCGCGCAGCCATCCATCGCCATCATGGCGTTCAATATCGGTGCGCGTCTGCTGGTTTTCCTTGCCGTCGTGGTGCTGGTGATCCACTGGCGCAATGCCCTGCAGCGCGAAACCCGGGCAGCCACCACCGATGCCCTGACCGGACTGGCCAATCGCCGCGCCTTTCATGCCTGCTGTGCCGACGAACTGGCGCGCGCGCAGCGGCACGGCACGCCACTTGCCAGTGTATTCATCGATATTGATGGCTTCAAGGCGGTAAACGACCGACATGGCCATGAGGCAGGTGATGCGCTGCTACGCAAGGTCGCCGACGTGCTCGGCTCCAGGCGCCGGTCGGCCGACCTTGCCGCCCGGCTGGGTGGCGACGAGTTTGCCCTGCTGTTGCCACAGACTACAGCCAGTGAGGCCGAGGCGCTGATACGCCTGCTGCAGCAACGCCTAGATGGCGAAATGCGCGCTGGCGGATTCCCGGTCACGTTCAGCATCGGGATTGCTGCCTTTGCCAGCGCGCCGACCGAAGTGGATGTTTTGCTCAAGCGTGCCGACGCCCTGATGTACGAGGTCAAGCACGGCGCCAAAAACGGCATTCGTCTGGCACAGCATTGAATGCGTCGCGCAAACCGGCGCAGGCAATACCCGGGTTCATTGGCAACAAGAGACAGCTCGATCATGCGAAAACATCTGCACCGCTGGCTTCCCAAGCAGGAAACGCTTGCCGGCAACCGCCTGCTGGCCCGCTTTGCCCCCTGGCTGCAGGCGCCGGCATTATGGCAGCTCAATCGCCGCGCCATAGCAGGCGGCGCAGCCATCGGCCTTGCCTGCGCCATGATTCCCGGCCCGCTGCAGTTGTTGGGCGCCACCCTGGCCTGCTGCCTGTTCCGCGTCAATCTGCCCGTGGCAGCCTTGGGCACCTTGGTCAGCAATCCGCTGACCATCGTGCCCTTGTATCTGCTTGCCTATTATCTGGGCAGCCTGCTGAGCGGCGCGGACCCCGGCAGCGCCCATCTCCCACCGCCCGAATTCCGCTGGAGCGAGCTGCACGCCAGCGCCGAGCAGTGGCTAGGCTGGCTGCAGGCGCAGGGCAGCGCCTTGCTGATCGGCCTGCCGGTGCTGGCACTTGCCATGGCCGGCCTCGCATACGCACTGGTGCATGTCGGCTGGCGCCTCTACACCGTGCAGCGGCTCAGACAGCGGCGCCGGCGTGCGGCTGCGGCATAGCGCAGAGCCGGCATCAGTCAAGCCCTGACCCCTGCTGAAGCAACAGCTTGCGTACCGGCACCGGAATCGCCGCCTCTAGCGCATCATGCAAGCGATACCACTGATAAGCCCCCTCGGCCACCCGCCCGGCCTCGCCCAGCACCTCGATGGCTTGCGGCACGATGGTCAGGCGGAAATGGGTAAATACATGCAGCAAGGCCGGGCCGGCGGCGCCCAGCTTCACCCGCAAGCCTTGGCTCTCGCACCAGGCCAGCGCGGCCGCGCTATCTGCCACTTCGGGCAAGCCCCACATACCGCCCCAGATGCCGGTTGGCGGCCGCTTTTCCAGCAGGATGCGATCACCATGGCGGATCAACAGCATGCAGGTGGCGCGTTCCGGCACCACTCTTTTCGGCTTGCGGGTCGGCAGCTCGGCCTGCCGGCCTTCGATATGGGCGCGGCAATCGTCGCGCAGCGGACAAGCCGCGCAGGCTGGTTTGCTGCGACTGCACAGACTGGCGCCCAGATCCATCAGGCCCTGGGTATAGGCCGGCATATCGGCGGCGGATTCGGGCAGCAGCGCCTCGGCCCAGACCCATAGCTGCTTTTCCACCGCCTTCTCGCCGGGGAAGCCTTCGACGCCCGCCCAGCGCGCCAGTACCCGTTTGACGTTGCCATCGAGAATCGGCGTGCGCTCGGCAAAGCAAAAACCGGCAATGGCAGCGGCGGTCGAGCGGCCAATGCCGGGCAGCTCGGCCAGCACCGCAGCGCTATCGGGAAACTGTCCGGCAAAGCACGCCATCACCATCTGTGCCGCCTTGTGCAGATTGCGGGCGCGGCTGTAATAGCCAAGCCCGGCCCAATGTGCCAGCACCTGATCGAGCGAGGCAGCGGCCAGATCAGCCACTGTCGGAAACGCTGCAACGAAGCGCTCAAAGTAAGGCACCACCGTCGCCACCTGGGTTTGCTGCAACATGATTTCCGACAGCCACACGCGGTAGGGGTCGCTCACCTGCCAAGGCAGATCATGTCGGCCATGGGCGCGCTGCCAGCGCACAAGGCGCTGGGCGAAGGCGGGCAGGCGCGGGCCGGAAGGGGTGAGTGCAGTGTGGTGATTCGCCATGGCGGATGATCGGTTCAACAAAGGTGCGCACTATACGGGGTGTTGCCAAATTCATGCGAACACCTGCGCGCTTGGCCTTGTTACCGCCCCTGGCCGAGATCCGCGGGAGCACCGCGACGGCCGAGATCGGCAGCGCGCCGTGATCACTGCCCGGCCGGTGGCTGCCACAGCTCGATCTTGTTGCCTTCCGGATCGATCACCCAGGCAAAGATGCCGTATTCCGACTCATCGACCTTGTCGAGCACATCACAGCCTTCTTCCCGCAAGAGCTTGACCAGCCCATGCACATCGTCCACCCGGTAATTGATCATGAATGGCGCGCTGCTGGGCGCAAAATAATCGCCTTCGGCCGGACCGATCGACCAGATGGTGGTGCCGGCCTGTGGCTTGCCATCGGCATCGGCCCAACTGAACGCCGCGCCGCCCCACTCTTGCACATCGATGCCGAGATGGCGCTGATACCAAGCCCGCAAGGCCGGCGCATCCTTGGCCTTGAAAAAAATGCCGCCAATACCGCTTACCCGTTTCATGACAAGCTCCCGCTCCGTGGTTTTGGCCAGTATGGTTGGCGCCAGTGTCAATGCAAGGCGCGGTAAGCCGCTAGCCGCCTCAGAACACGAAATTGCCCGCGGCATCGAGGTAGCCACCCGGATTCCACGCCACCTCCCACAGATTGCCATCCGGGTCGGCAAAATAGCCGGCACGGCCTCCCCAATCTGTATCGAAAGCCGGGCGGGTGATGGTGGCACCCTTGGCTGCCAGTTCGGCCAGCAGGCTATCCACCTCGGCACGCTCGGCGACGTTATGCGCCAGGCACAGGCGGGCAGCACCGGGCGCGCCCTCTGCCGGCAGGCCGGCATCGCGCGCCAGGGCACGGGCCGGATACAAGGCCAGCACAAAACCATTGAGCTGGAAAAACGCCACGCCGGCCTGACTTTTCGCCGATACGGGCCAGCCCAGCACCTCGCCATAGAAGGCGCGGGCGCGATCCAGGTCGCTGACACCTAGGGTGATGAAACTAAGACGAGGCTGCATGCTTGCTCCACGAATGAATTGAATGCTTATCCAAGGCCGCAATAGCAGCACTGGCAGTCACGGCGCCCGCCGATAGCCCGCCATGTCCACCTGCCGTACCAACCAGTTGCGCAGACTGTTAATGCCTGGCGGATTGGCCGCATCGGCATAGACCAGATAGTTCGCCCCGTCTGCCGGCACCGCTGCTGGATGAGCACGCAGCAAGGTGCCTGCGGCCAGCGCATCGGCGACCAGGGTGCGCCGCGCCAGCGCGATCCCCTGCCCGGCCTTGCAGGCTTCCACCATCACGCCGGCATCCTGGAACAAGGGGCCGGGCTTGCCCGCCTGCGGTGGCAGGCCGACTTGCCTGAGCCACTGCGGCCAGGCGGCGCCATAGTGGCGCAATAACGTGGCACGGCTGAACAGCGACTCGGCTGGCCCGGCGCCCAGGCGCGCGCGCAAAGCCGGGCTGATCACGGCCACCAGCCAGTCATCACACAGCTTTTCCGCCACGCAGCCGGGCCAGTCGCCATTGCCAAAGCGGATCGCCGCATCGGGTGCGCCGGCTTCGCCCAACGCCACCACCCGGGTGGTGGTTTCCAGCTCCAGATTCAGCTCGGGATGGCAGGCATACCAGTCGGGCAGCCGCGCATACAGCCAGCAGGTGGCCAAGGAGGGCAGCAGGCTGACGCGCAGCGAGGCCGGCGCCGCTTGCGAGCGGCCACGGCGCACGCTGTCGACTGCGTCGCGCAGCAGGCCGAATGCCGGCGCCACGCCGGTCAGCAGTCGGCGCCCTTCGGCAGTCAAGGCCACCCCGGCGCGACTGCGCTGGAACAGCTGCACGCCCAGATCAAGCTCCAGCTGGCGGATTTGCTGGCTGATGGCAGCATGGCTGACCGACAGCTCGTCTGCTGCGCGACGAAAGTGCAAATGGCGCGCCAGGGCATCGAAACTGCGCAAGGCGGCAAGGGATGGCAAGGCCGACATGTAAGCTATACTTACCACACAGATATGACCATTAAACCATGGCTAACCATGGTTTCGCTACGCTGGCATCTCCGTAACCCGTTGAGGATGCCACCATGTTCCCTACCCTTGCCCGCACCGGCGCGTTGATCGCCAGCCTGCTCCCCCTGTTTGCCGCAGCCGACTTTGCCCCATCAAATGATGGCCAGATCTATTTCGAGCGGCATGGCAGCGCCCACGGGGCGCCGGTAGTGCTGATTCCCGGCGGGCCGGGCGGCAACCATACCTTCTTCCAGCCCTGGTTCGAGCGCCTGCATAGCCAGCACGAGCTGGTGTATTTCGATGCGATCGATCGCGGCCGCTCCGATCGCCTGCCCGCCAGCAAGTTGCACTCGGTGCCGCGCGACGCAACCGACATCGAGGCACTGCGGTTGGCGCTGCATGCCGAAAAACTGGTGCTGCTGGGCAATAGCTATGGCTCGCTCCCTGCCATCGAATACAGCCTGCAGCACCCCGAGCGCGTTGCTTGCCTGATCATCAGCAGCGGCATGCATAGCGATGCCTCGTTTGCCGACCATGTGGTGGCGCTGAACCGCGCCATTGCCGAGCAATATCCCGCGCACTGGGACAAGCTGGAGGCGATGTATGCGCAAGGAGTGAAGAGCGGTAGCGAGGCCTATCAGAACCTGTATGGCGAGGTGGCTGACAATGTGTACTGGTTCGACCCACGCAATGCCGCCAAGCGCTACCGCTCGCCCGACCCGCGCGATGCCTTCAGGGGCGCGGTGTATGCCGCCTTTATGGGCGACGACAGCGAGCGAGTGGTCAACGGCGCCCTGAAGGGCTATGACCTACGGCCTCGCATGGCCGCGCTGCAGCTGCCGGTGCTGGTGATCACCGGTCGCCGCGACATCGTCGCCTCGCCGCGCATCGCCGCCGAAACCGTCGCAGCCTTGTCCAAGGCACGCGTCAGCCAGACCATCGTCGAGCGGGCCGGGCATCGCGCCTTTATTGAAAACCCGGACGAGTATTTCGCTGCCGTGCAGCGATTTCTGCTGCAAACGCCAGACTGCCGGCAACAATAAACACCGCATACCTGACGATACGCTGTGCTTTGGGAGCGGCTATCGCGCGATTGAACCTGCCTTCGCGGCTAAAGCCGCCCCTACGCCACTGCCCAGCCACGCAAACATCGGAAACGCCACCATGACGCCCACCCTCCAACAGGATCTCGCCCGCCTTGACCAGATCCTTGAGCAGACTTGCGATGAAGCCCGCCGCATACTCGCCTCGCTCGATAGCCGCCCGGTAGCCATTGCCCCGACGGCACCGCCCCTTACCCCGTTACAGCCGGACGGCGGCGGATTCAGCGCCGCGCTGGCCGACTTCAATGCACGCTTTGCCGCCGGCTTTTCCGGCTCCAGCGGCCCGCGCTATCTCGGCTTTGTGACCGGCGGCGCTACGCCAGCCGCCCTGGCCGCCGACTGGCTGGTGTCGAGCTACGACCAGAACCCGACTTCCAGCCTTGATAGCAGCGCGCCCGATCTGGAACGTGAAGCGCTTGCCCTGTTGCGCCAGCTGTTCCGGCTTGGCGACGAGCTGCACGGCGCCTTTGTCAGCGGCGCCACGATGTCGAACTTTGTCGGGCTGGCGATCGGGCGCGAATGGTTGGCCGAGCAAAGTGGCATCAGCGTGGCCGAACAAGGGCTGGCGGCGCTCGGCCCGGTCACCATTTTGTCTGGCACGCCGCACTCCAGCATTTACAAAGCCGCCTCCATGCTCGGGCTTGGGCGCCAATCCATCGAGACCATCGCCTGCCTGCCCGACCGCGAAGCCATAGACCTCGCGGCACTGGAAGCGCGCTTGATCGCCCTTGCCGGCGCCCCCTGCCTGGTGGTCGCCAATGCCGGCACGGTGAACACGGTGGACTTTGACGATCTGCAAGGCTTGGTCGCGCTACGAACCCGTTATCCCTTCTGGCTGCACATCGACGCCGCCTTTGGCGCCTTCGCCGCCACCGCGCCGGCACATGCCCATCTGGTAACGGCCATGGAGCAGACCGATTCGCTATGCATCGACCTGCACAAATGGCTGAACGTCCCCTACGACGCCGCCGTTCAATTCAGCCGCCGACCCGATCTGCAGCTCAAAGTATTCCAGAACAGCGCCGCCTACCTGGGGCGGCCTAGCGGCACGCCCGACTTCGTCCACCTGACGCCGGAAAACTCGCGCCGCCTGCGCGCCCTACCCAGCTGGTTCGCCTTGCGCGCCTATGGCAGTGATGGCGTGCGTAGCATGGTGGAAAGCTGCAGCCGCCACGCCCGCCACCTTGGGGAGCTGATCGCAGCATCGGCATCATTCAAGCTGCTGGCGCCGGTGCGCCTCAATGTCGTGTGCTTTGGCCTCAAACAACCCGGCAGCGCCGACGAAGCCACCATCCAGGCGCTGATTCGGCGGGTACGTGACGATGGCGAGGCCTTTGTTACCCCGACGGTCTACCAAGGACGCTGGGGCATACGCGCCGCCTTCAGCAACTGGCGCACCAGCGAGGCTGATGTGGAGCGGGTGTGGCAGGCGCTGGAGGCGGCAGCGCGGGCGCTGGGTTTGGCGGGTGGCTAACAATGGCCCGCGATAGCGACAGTACCGAACCAGCGCGCCGCCGCTGCATACGGGCGCAAGGCTTGCAGCGATGCGACATGCAGAGTAACAATCCGTCAGCTTCCATTGCCGTCAGTTTGCTTTGCCGGCAGTTCGCCAAGCAGTCAAGACAGCGCAGAATGTATGTATGTAAGGTCTGCACCAGCTTTTTTCCCGCATTGGCGCGAGCGAGGTCATACGTCAGTTATTGATCGATACAAGGGCGATTCGCAGGTGCCGTTCGAATTCGTTCACAATTCTCGCGAAAGAAACAAAGAGACCGCGGCTCGACTGGAAGATCCAGCAATTGTTCGATATGTTGAAGGCAGAGGTATTGATAATGATGACCGATCAGGAACGCAGCGAATATCTCAAGAAGATGGGGCTGCCGCCGGTAGACCAATACCCGCCTCGCTCTGCCGAGATGGAGGCACTGTTGGCCATGACGAACGACAAAATTGCGCCAGAGTTCGTCGCGACTCTGAACCGTCACACAGCCCTGAAGAACGACCCCGAGACGTGCTTGACCAAACCCAGAAGGAAGGTCGAATAAGCCGGAAGACCTGCGACGGTATCAACGATGTACCCACAGCCCCTTACGATAAGGGGCTTTCGTTGAGGTCGGCAGGGCGGGTGCCAGAAAGGAACCCGCGCACAATCGCTGTATTGCCAGCCGCATCGCCATGATTCAGCTGAAGTTGTTGGCAACAATTAGAAAGATTTGTGGTGCAGGTATTGTCTTTTGTGTTTGATGAAGCCACCAAGTCGGCATCCTGGGATGATGGATCAAAGCAGGTAATCCTTCAGAACCTTCGTCAGGTACGCTACGACGCCAAGCGTGGCGTGGTGCTAGCTTTGCCAGCCGATTGGGCAATACGGAAACTCAATGTCTATAACGGCAGTGGGGCGCTAATAGCCCAGTTAACCCCGCCAGAAGATTTCCATTGCGAGTATTTGGTAGAAGACACTGCCTACGGTGTTCGTGTTGTGTGTTCTGGAACCAATGTGACCGGCGATATATTGGATTGGTATTTCAAGATAGATTTAATCGGCGGTAGTTTGGCTAAAATGGGGCGCGCGTATTAAGACCATAACCGCACTAATGACTTCGAACAGCCCCCAAATCGGGGAGAACAGCCGTTAGGCGTAATGCTTCGTTAAGGCGCATCTGAAGCGCAGCGCGATGCGCTGCATGTGCATCAATAGAACGGCGATGCCGCTGCATGACGCCGGGAATAGCGTGACCGTATTCGCCCGGCGGCAGTGCCTGGATTCCGCTGCAACCGCCAGTCCCACAGCCAGATCGACGATCAACACAGGCGTGCTCACCACCACGGCGCGATCCCCACCCGCATAAGCCAGTACGACCGACATCATCACCGATGGCCCAAACAACAAAGCCCGCACAAATGTGCGGGCTTTGTTTTCAGCTTTGCGCAGAAGCACGGCTTGGCCACGCTTCCTGCTCACCGAACCGAGGCTTACTCGGCGGACACTGCCTCGGCGGTGTCCGGACGGTCGATCAGCTCAACCAGTGCCATCGGTGCATTGTCGCCCTGGCGGAAACCATACTTCAGGATCCGCAGGTAGCCGCCGTTACGGTTCTTGTAACGTGGGCCCAATACATCGAACAGCTTGAGGGTCAGTTCACGATCACGGGTGCGATCGAATGCCAGACGCAGATTTGCGACCGAACGTTCTTGCTTGCCCAGGGTGATCAGTGGCTCCGCAACGCGGCGCAACTCCTTGGCCTTCGGCAACGTCGTCTTGATGACTTCGTGCTTCAGCAAGGCATTGGCCAAGTTACGCAGCATCGCCAGACGATGGCTCGTCGTGCGATTCAGTTTGCGATTACTTTGACGATGACGCATGTGTCTATCCTTTTCCTATCGAGCCTGGCTTATGGCTTTTCCAGGCCGACCGGCGGCCAGTTTTCCAGCTTCATGCCGAGCGTCAGACCCTTCGAAGCCAGCACTTCCTTGATTTCATTCAAGGACTTACGGCCCAGATTCGGCGTCTTCAACAATTCGGTTTCGGTGCGCTGGATCAGGTCACCGATGTAATAAATGTTCTCGGCCTTCAAGCAATTCGCCGAGCGAACGGTCAGCTCGAGGTCGTCCACCGGACGGAGCAGAATCGGATCGACCTGCGGCGCGCGTGGCGCTTCAGGCTCGACTTCCGTGCTCTTCAGGTCGGCAAACACAGCCAACTGCTCTACCAGTACACGAGCCGCATAGCGGACCGCTTCTTCGGGATCAACCGCACCATTGGTCTCGATCTCGATCACCAGCTTGTCCAGATCGGTACGCTGTTCCACGCGGGCGCTTTCGACCGCATAGCTTACGCGACGAATCGGGCTGAACGAGGCGTCAAGCAAGATGGCCCCAATGTGGCGGCCTTCTTCCTTATCCACACGCACCACGGCAGGTTGGTAACCACGGCCCTTTTCGACCTTGATTTCCATTGCAAGCTTGCCGCCTGAAGACAGGTTGGCAATCACATGGTCCGGGTTAACGATCTCGACATCATGCGGAACATCGATATCAGAAGCCTTGACGACACCTTCGCCATCCTTTTTCAAGGACAACAGGGCTTCGCCACGACCGTGCAGCTTCAGCACCACACCCTTGAGGTTCAAGAGGATATCAACGACATCCTCTTGAACACCGTCAAGTGCCGAGTACTCATGCAGCACGCCCTCAATCTTCACTTCAGTGGGGGCGAAACCGGGCATGGACGACAACAGGATGCGGCGCAAAGCATTGCCGAGCGTATGGCCGTAGCCACGCTCAAACGGCTCCATCACGACACGCGCCTGGGTAGACGACGATGCCTGCACATCAATGATGCGCGGTTTCAGCAAGTCATTCGCATTGCTTTGCATAAACAATCAATCCCTTTATCGAAACGGCAGTCCGAATTACGGCCAACGATTACTTCGAGTAGAACTCAACAACGAGCTGCTCGTTGATGTCGCTGGACAGGTCGGCACGCTCTGGCGACGACTTGAACACGCCTTCCATCTTCTTGGGATCAACAGTCACCCAGCCAGGGAAGCCGATTTGTTCAGCCAAAGCGAGCGCTTCGGCGATGCGAACCTGCTTCTTCGACTTGTCGCGTACCGACACGACATCGCCAGCCTTAACCTGATACGACGGAATATTGACGACTTCGCCATTCACCGTGATCGACTTGTGACCAACCAGCTGACGGGCTTCAGCGCGCGTCGAGCCGTAGCCCATGCGATACACGACGTTGTCGAGACGTGCTTCGAGCAGCTTCAGCAGGTTTTCGCCTGTAGAGCCCTTGCGACGCGACGCTTCTTCAAAGTAGCGACGGAATTGGCGCTCAAGCACGCCGTAGATACGGCGGATTTTTTGCTTTTCACGCAACTGGACACCGTAGCCAGACAGACGTGGCTGCTTAGCGCCATGCTGACCGGGTTTGGTATCCAACTTACACTTGCTGTCGAGCGCGCGACGGGCGCTCTTGAGGAACAGGTCAGTGCCCTCACGACGCGAAAGTTTGCATTTCGGTCCGATATAACGTGCCATCTCGGGTCTCCGGAATTAAATACGACGCTTTTTCGGCGGACGACAGCCGTTGTGCGGTACGGGGGTAACGTCGGAAATGCTGGTGATCTTGAAGCCCAGCGCATTCAACGCACGCACAGCGGAGTCACGGCCGGGGCCGGGTCCCTTGATACGCACTTCGAGGTTCTTTACACCATATTCCTGGGCAACTTTACCAGCGTGCTCCGCTGCTACCTGAGCAGCGAATGGTGTACTTTTCCGAGAGCCCTTGAAACCAGCACCGCCCGAGGTAGCCCAGGAGAGAGCATTCCCTTGACGATCAGTGATGGTCACGATCGTGTTGTTGAAGGAAGCGTGCACATGCACGATGCCTTCCGACACGGTCTTTTTGACTTTCTTCCGTACACGCACTGTGTTTGCTTTAGCCATTGCTATTCCTTAAGTGCTTACTTCTTTCCGGCAATCGCCTTGCGCGGTCCCTTGCGGGTGCGGGCGTTCGTGCGGGTGCGCTGGCCACGCGCGGGCAGGCCGCGACGGTGACGCAGACCACGGTAACAACCGAGGTCCATCAAACGCTTGATGTTCATAGTGATTTCACGGCGGAGGTCACCCTCAACCGTAAACTTGCCGACTTCTTCGCGCAGCTTGTCCATTTCTGCGTCCGTCAGGTCCTTGATCTTGCGATCTGTAGGAACACCGGCGGTGGCGCAGATGGCCTTAGCACGAGTCTGTCCGATTCCGTAAATGGCTTGCAGGCCAATGACGGTATGCTGATGATTGGGTATGTTCACCCCAGCAATACGGGCCATGATTTGCGTTACCCCAAATTTAAAAAGTCGTAGATTCTAGCATGAGAACATGCTAGCGACAATGGCTATCAGCCTTGCCGTTGCTTGTGCCGCGGATCGGTGCAAATCACACGCACAACACGGTTGCGGCGGATGACCTTGCAGTTACGGCAGATCTTCTTGACCGAAGCTTGAACTCGCATCGCTCTATCCTTTCAATAAAAAACCCGCGTCATTTGGCGCGGAAGACGATCCTGGCACGGGACAAGTCGTAGGGCGTGAGCTCTACGGTAACCTTGTCTCCGGGAAGTATGCGGATATAGTGCATCCGCATTTTCCCGGAAATATGGCCGAGCACTACGTGGCCATTTTCCAACTTCACCCGAAAAGTCGCGTTAGGGAGATTCTCAAGAACCTCCCCCTGCATCTGAATGACGTCTTCCTTCGACATGACTCGTTCGCATTACTGGTTCTTGGCTGGCGGTATTAACCAGCTTTGAAATTGGCCTTTTTGAGCAGGCTCTCATACTGATGGGACAACAGGTAGGACTGCACTTGCGCCATGAAGTCCATCGTTACTACCACCACGATCAGCAAAGACGTACCACCAAAATAGAATGGCAGACTCCACTGAAGCAGCAAGAACTCGGGAATCAAGCAAACCAGCGTGATGTAGGCCGCGCCAATCAGCGTCAAACGCAGGATCACCCGCTCGATGTACTTGGCAGTCTGATCACCAGGGCGGATCCCCGGGATGAATGCGCCACTCTTTTTCAGGTTATCCGCCGTCTCCTTGGGATTGAAAACCAAGGCAGTGTAGAAGTAACAGAAAAAGATAATGGCAGCCGCATACATCAACACATAAACCGGCTGACCTGGATGCAACATGTCACCGAATCGCTTCAACCAGCCAAACCGCTCCGAATTTCCGGTCCACGACAATACGGTTGCCGGGAACAAGATGATGCTGGACGCGAAAATCGGCGGGATGACACCGGCCATATTCAACTTCAACGGCAGGTGCGTGCTTTGACCCTGGACGACACGATTGCCCATCTGCCGTTTCGCGTAATTGACCAGCACTTTGCGCTGGCCACGTTCCACGAATACGACACCGGCCACCAGCAACACTACGCCGGCACCAAGCGCAAGCACCAACAGGGTCGGCAGAGCGCCCTGATTGGCCAAACCGATCGTCTTGGTGATCGATCCGGGAATACCGGCAGCGATACCAGCGAAAATCAGAATGGAAATACCGTTGCCCAGACCACGCTCGGTGACCTGCTCACCCAACCACATCAGGAACATGGTACCGGTAACCAGGGTAAGCACGGTGGTGAAATAGAATTCCACCTGACCGGTAAGAACCAGATTCGGCTGGCGGAACAACATGACCGCTATACCGAAACTTTGTGCCGTTGCCAGAATTACCGTCGCATAACGCGTGTACTGCGTAATCTTGCGTCGCCCCGCCTCGCCTTCCTTCTTCAGCTCTTTCAGGCTGGGCAGGATTTCACCAGCCAGCTGCAGAACGATGGAGGACGAGATATACGGCATGATTCCGATCGCGAAGATCGTGAAACGCTGCAAGGCGCCACCAGAGAACATGTTGAACATGTTCAGCAGACCCGCACCGCTCTTCGACGTATCGAACAGGTGCGCCAGTTCCGCGGGGTTGATACCGGGAACTGGGATATGCGCACCGATGCGATAGACGATCAACGCACCAATCAAAAACCAGATTCGCTTTTTTAGATCCGCAAACTTGCTAGCGGTACTGGCTTGTGCTGGATTCGCCACGTCTAAGCCTCATTTCGCCTTATTCAGCAATGCTGCCGCCGGCAGCTTCGAGAGCAGCACGAGCACCTGCAGTGGCAACCACACCACGCAGCTTGACCGCCTTCTCTACCTTACCAGCCAGAATCAGCTTGACCGAACGGACACCGGCAGGAACCAGACCCGACTGCTTGAGAACCAGCAGATCAGCTTCTTCAACCGGCAGCTTGCTAAGATCGCCAGTGCGCAATTCGGCAGTCAGACCCTTGGTCAGCGACTTGAAGCCACGCTTTGGCAGGCGACGCTGCAAAGGCATTTGACCGCCTTCGAAGCCAACCTTGTGGAAGCCACCGGAGCGGGACTTTTGACCCTTGTGACCACGGCCACAGGTCTTGCCCAAACCGGAGCCGATACCACGACCGACGCGCTTCTTGCTGTGGGTTGCACCCTCAGCTGGCTTGATCGTATTCAGTTCCATTTAGCCCTCGCTTTTCAGCAGATAGCTGATCTTGTTGATCATGCCGCGATTTTCCGGCGTATCGATCACTTCGACCGTTTGGTGCATGCGACGCAGACCCAGACCACGGGCACAGGCCTTATGCGACTCCAGACGACCGATCAGGCTCTTGACGAGCGTTACCTTGATACGAGCCTCAGCCATTTGCCTCGCCTCCAAGCACATCGTCCACCGTCAGGCCGCGCTTCGCCGCGATTTCCGCAGGGGTGCGCAACTTGCTCAGGCCATCCAGCGTGGCACGAACCAGGTTATACGGATTGGTGGAGCCGTGGCACTTTGCCGAAATGTTGGTTACACCCATCACTTCGAACACAGCACGCATCGGACCGCCCGCCTTGATACCCGTACCTTCGGCGGCTGGCTGCATGAACACGGTGGTAGCACCATGCTTGCCGACAACTGCGTGCTGAACGGTACCGTTCTTCAGGCTGATCTTGACCAGCTTGCGACGGGCTTCTTCCATTGCCTTTTGCACGGCGACAGGCACTTCCTTCGACTTGCCCTTGCCCATGCCGATGCGGCCATCACCATCGCCAACCACGGTCAGCGCTGCGAAACCCATGATCCGGCCACCCTTCACCACTTTCGTGACGCGGTTGACGCTGATCATCTTTTCGCGCAAGCCGTCGCCGCGATCTTCGATATCAGACTTAGCCATGATTACTCCTTAGAATTCGAGGCCGGCTTCACGAGCCGCATCAGCCAGCGCCTTGACGCGGCCGTGGTAGTGAAAGCCAGAGCGATCAAACGCAACAGCAGTGACGCCAGCAGCCTTCGCCTTTTCAGCGATGCGCTTGCCAACGACGGCAGCGGCAGCGGCGTTGCCGCCATTGGCCACGTCCTTGCGAACGTCGGCTTCCAGAGTGGAAGCGCTGGCCAGCACCTTGCCTGCGGTTTCGTCGATAACCTGTGCGTAGATATGGCTGTTGGAGCGGTGCACCGACAGGCGAACCATCTTCAACTCTGCAATACGGGCACGGGTTTTGCGGGCCCTGCGCAAGCGAGTTTCTTTTTTGTCCATGATCTTCAGCCTCGATTACTTCTTCTTGGTCTCTTTCAAGACCACCACTTCGTCGCTGTAACGAACACCCTTGCCCTTGTAAGGCTCCGGAGCACGGTAAGCGCGAACTTCGGCGGCCACCTGGCCGACCTGCTGCTTATCGATACCCTTCAGGATGATTTCCGTTTGCGACGGAGTTTCGACTTTGACGCCAGCCGGCATCTTGTGTGCAACCGGGTGCGAGAAACCAAGCGTCAGGTTCAGCGTATCGCCCTGGGCTTGAGCACGGTAGCCCACGCCAACCAGGTTCAGCTTACGCTCGAAGCCCTTGGACACACCGGTAACCATATTGGCCATCAGGGCGCGCATGGTGCCGGACATGGCACGTGCATGCTTGCTCTCATCGGCAGCCGCAAAGGTCAGCACATTGTTGTCGAGCTTGATTTCGACAGCCGGGTTAACAGGACGGGTCGCGGTACCCAGCGGGCCCTTCACGACGATTTCGCCACCTGCAACCTTGACTTCAACACCTGCTGGCAGGGAAATGGGGTTCTTAGCTACGCGAGACATATCTACCCCTCCTTAAGCCACGAAGCACAACAGTTCGCCGCCGATACCCTGGGCGCGAGCCTTGCGATCGGTCATCACACCACGCGAGGTGGAGACGATGGCGATACCAAGGCCATTCATGACCTTAGGAATATCAGTGACACCCTTGTAAATACGCAGACCAGGCTTCGAAACGCGATCGATGCGCTCGATAACCGGACGACCGGCGTAATACTTGAGCTCGATGTCGAGCTGAGGCTTCTTTTCTTCGCCAGTAATGGCGAAGTTTTCGATGTAGCCCTCTTCCTTCAGGACATTGGCGATTGCCACTTTGACCTTGGAAGACGGCATCGATACCGATTGCTTGTCCGCACGCTGCGCGTTACGGATACGGGTCAGCATATCGGCGATGGGATCATGCATACTCATTCGTGATCTCCTTACCAGCTGGCCTTGACGACACCAGGGATCTCGCCCTTCATGGCGATCTCGCGCAGCTTGTTACGGCCAAGGCCGAACTTGCGGAAAACACCACGGGGACGACCGGTGATTGCGCAACGGTTACGCAGGCGGGTCGGGTTAGCATTACGCGGCAAAGCTTGCAGCTTCAGACGGGCAGCAAAACGGTCTTCTTCGGACACGCTTTGGTCGTTGATGATTGCTTCCAGCTTTTCACGCTTGGCGGCAAACTTTGCCACCAGCTTTTCGCGCTTTTCTTGACGGTTGATCAAAGCAAGTTTGGCCATGTCAAACCTCAGTTCTTGAACGGGAACTTGAAGGCAGCGAGAAGCGCACGCGCTTCGTCGTCCGTCTTCGCGGTCGTCGTAATGGTGATATTCATCCCGCGCAGAGCATCGATCTTGTCGTACTCGATTTCCGGGAAAATGATCTGTTCCTTGACGCCCATGTTGTAATTGCCGCGGCCGTCAAACGACTTGGCGGAAATACCACGGAAGTCACGGATACGTGGAATAGCCACGGTGACCAGACGATCCAGGAATTCGTACATACGCTCACGACGCAAGGTAACCTTGCAGCCGACCGGGTAGTTGTCACGAATCTTGAAGCCGGCGATCGACTTCTTCGACAGTGTCACCACTGGCTTTTGGCCGGCAATCTTGGTCAGGTCGCCAACGGCGTGTTCCATGACCTTCTTGTCAGCTACAGCCTCACCAACACCCATGTTGATGGTAATTTTTTCGATACGCGGCACTTCCATGATCGACTTGTAGCCGAACTTTTCAGTCAACGCCGGTACGACGGTTTCTTTGTAGAAATCTTGCAGACGAGCCATATTCTACCCCTTAGCCCCCGACCACTTCGCCGTTCGATTTGAACACGCGAACCTTCTTGCCGTCGTCGAGCAGCTTGAAACCAACACGATCAGCCTTCTGGCTGGCCGGATTGAAGATAGCCACATTCGAAACGTGGATGGGCATCGTCTTGTCAACAATACCGCCAGCCTCGCCACGCATCGGGTTCGGCTTTTGGTGCTTCTTGACGACGTTAACGCCTTCAACCACAACCTTGTCTTCAGCCAGGATGCTGAGCACGGTACCGCGCTTGCCCTTGTCCTTGCCGGTGATTACGACGACTTCGTCGCCGCGCTTGATCTTGTTCATTCGCGCACTCCTTACAGCACTTCCGGCGCCAGCGAGACGATCTTCATGAAGCGTTCGGTACGCAGTTCACGCGTTACCGGCCCGAAAATACGGGTGCCGATCGGCTCGAGCTTGTTATTGAGGAGTACGGCGGCATTGCCGTCGAACTTGACCAATTGACCATCGGGGCGACGAACACCCTTGGCCGTGCGAACAACGACGGCGTTATACACGTCGCCCTTCTTTACACGCCCGCGCGGAGCCGCATCCTTGATGGATACTTTGATGATGTCGCCAACCGAGGCATAGCGACGCTTGGAGCCACCGAGAACCTTGATGCACATAACTGTGCGCGCACCAGTGTTGTCTGCAACATCCAGCATGGATTGCATTTGAATCATGTAAAAAACCTCCAACTTAACCCGTCACTGCCGCCGACGTACGCGGCGGAGCCGCAGCAAGCCACGGCACGACGGCCAGTTTTGGATCCCGCAAGGGAGAAGAATCAAACAACACCAAACTCAGAACGAACTTGGCGATGGATGAAAAGCAGGGCATTCTAATACGATTAGAATGCCCTGGCAAGCGTTTTAACGAAAAACTCTAGAGGCCGAAGCCTCGAAAATTAAACGTTGCGTGCCTTTTCGATAAGACCAGTCACGATCCAAGCTTTGGTCTTGGACAGCGGACGGGTTTCTTCGATCGTCACCATGTCACCTTCGCCGTAAGCGTTGGTTTCATCGTGAGCGTGGTACTTCTTGGACAGGCGGATGATCTTGCCGTAGAGCGGGTGCTTTACCTTACGCTCAACCAGCACGGTCACAGTCTTGTCCATCTTGTCGCTGACCACACGGCCAGTCAACGTACGCTTCAGTTTGGTTTCAGTCATTTAGGCCACCTTCTCAGCCATGAGGGTGCGTACACGCGCGATTTCGCGGCGAACACGCTTCAGTTCGCTGGTCTTGGCAAGCTGCTGGGTAGCCAGCTGCATGCGCAGACCAAACTGAGCCCTCAGGAGCGAGGTGAGCTCAGCCTTGAGCTCTTCGGCCGACTTACTACGCAGTTCAGTCGTCTTCATCTCACTGCCCCACATGTCGGGTTACGAAAGTCGTCGCGATCGGCAACTTGGCGGCGGCCAGGCGGAAGGCTTCGCGGGCGAGCGTCTCGTCCACACCATCCATCTCGTACAGCACCTTGCCAGGCTGAATTTCAGCGACATAGTACTCAGGACTACCCTTACCGTTACCCATCCGGACTTCGGCGGGCTTGGAAGAAATCGGCTTGTCCGGGAATACACGGATCCACACACGACCACCACGCTTGATGTGACGGGTCATGGCACGACGAGCAGCTTCGATCTGGCGGGCAGTCAAACGACCACGTGCGATCGCCTTCAGGCCCCACTCGCCAAAGCTAACCTTATTGCCGCGGGTAGCAACGCCGGTGTTACGGCCCTTCTGCTGTTTGCGGTATTTGAGTCTAGTTGGCTGCAGCATTTCGAGGCCCCTTTCGCGGCTTGCGTTCGGCTTGCTCAGGCTGGGCAACCACTTGTTCGCCTGCCTTCACTTCACCCTTGTACACCCACACCTTGATACCAATGATGCCGTAGGTAGTCTTGGCTTCCGAAGTCGCGTAATCGATGTCGGCACGCAGGGTATGCAAAGGCACGCGGCCTTCACGGTACCACTCGGTACGTGCGATTTCGATACCGTTCAAACGGCCCGACGACATGATCTTGATGCCCTGGGCACCCAGACGCATGGCGTTTTGCATCGAACGCTTCATGGCGCGACGGAACATCACGCGCTTTTCCAGCTGAGCAGCGATGGAGTCAGCGATCACTTGCGCATCGATTTCCGGCTTGCGGATTTCTTCGATGTTGATGTGAACGGGCACACCCATCAGCTTGACCAGTTCGCGCTTGAGGACTTCGATGTCCTCACCCTTCTTGCCAATCACCACACCCGGACGGGCGCTGTGAATGGTGATGCGGGCGTTCTTGGCTGGACGCTCGATAACGATGCGACCAACCGAGGCGTGCGACAACTTTTTCTTCAGGAACTCGCGCACCTTGATGTCTTCGGCGAGCATGGCCGGGAAGTGCTTGCTATTCGCATACCACTTCGAAGCCCAGTTCTTGTTGACGGCTAAACGAAAGCCAGTCGGATGAATTTTCTGTCCCATATCGTCCTCATTCGCCCACGGTCAGGGTGATGTGGCAGGTTTGCTTTTCGATGCGATTGCCACGGCCCTTGGCGCGTGCGGCAAAACGCTTCAGCGAAGCACCCTTGTCCACATAAATAGTGGTCACCTTGAGCGCGTCAATATCGGCGCCATCGTTGTGCTCGGCATTTGCGATCGCCGACAGCAGCAACTTCTTGATGATGACCGCGCCCTTTTTCGGGCTGAAGGCCAGGATATTGAGCGCCTGCTCGACCGGCTTGCCACGCACCAGGTCAGCGACCAGGCGTGCTTTTTGGGCCGACATGCGAGCGCCCGTCAAAATTGCGGAAGTTTGCATAGCGTCACCTTACTTCTTGGCTTTTTTGTCGGCCGCGTGACCCTTGAACGTACGGGTCAGCGAGAACTCGCCCAGCTTGTGACCAACCATGTTCTCGTTGATGTACACGGGAACATGTTGCTTGCCGTTGTGCACGGCAATGGTCAGGCCGACGAAATCCGGCAAAACGGTCGAACGACGCGACCAAGTCTTGATCGGACGCTTGTCGCTGGTAGCGCGCACTGCTTCGATCTTCTTCAGCAGATGGGCGTCGACAAACGGGCCTTTCTTAATGGAACGTGCCATATCTAATTACCCCTTATTCGAATGCCGACGGCGAACGATCATGCCGTTGGTGCGCTTGTTGTTGCGCGTGCGATAGCCCTTCGTCGGCGTGCCCCATGGGCTGACCGGAACGCGGCCTTCGCCGGTACGACCTTCACCACCACCGTGCGGGTGATCGATCGGGTTCATCGCCGTACCGCGAACGGTCGGGCGGATACCACGCCAACGCACTGCACCAGCTTTACCGATCTTGCGCAGGCTGTGCTCTTCGTTACCCACTTCGCCAATCGTGGCGCGGCAGTCGACATGCACCTTGCGAATTTCACCGGAACGCAGACGAACCTGGGCGTAAGCACCTTCACGAGCCAGCAATTGAACCGAAGCACCGGCGGAACGAGCAATCTGCGCGCCCTTGCCTGGTTGCATCTCGATGCAATGGATGGTGCTACCCACCGGGATATTGCGCAGCGGCAGCGCATTACCGGTCTTGATCGGCGCTTCCGAACCGCTGACCACTTGCGCGCCAACCTTCAGGCCACGCGGAGCGATGATGTAGCGGCGCTCGCCATCGGCGTAGCACAGCAACGCGATGTGGGCGGTACGGTTCGGGTCATATTCCAGGCGCTCAACGGTGGCAACAATGCCATCCTTGTTGCGACGGAAATCGATCATGCGGTAGTGCTGCTTATGACCGCCGCCCTGATGGCGAACAGTGATAATGCCGCGATTGTTACGGCCAGCATTCTTGCTTTGCGACTCGACCAGCGGGGCGTAAGGACGGCCCTTGTGCAGGTCGGGATTCACGACCTTTACAACACCGCGGCGACCCGGGGAAGTTGGTTTAACTTTAACCAGCATCGTCGTTCTCCTTACTGCGCGTTCTGCAGGTCAATTTCTTGACCTGGCTTGAGGGCAACGTAAGCTTTCTTCCAGCCCTTGCGCACACCGGCCGTACGACCGAAACGCTTCTGCTTTGGCTTGACGTTGGTGATCTGAACGGACTCGACCTGCACCTTGAACAGCAACTCCACCGCAGCCTTGATTTCTGGCTTGGTAGCGGTACCGACAACGCGGAAGACGACCTGCTCGTTCTTGTCGGCCACCATGGTGCTCTTTTCAGAGATCACCGGGGCCAGCAACACCTGGAGCAAACGCTCTTCGTTCAATTGAGTCATGCCAGCATCTCCTCGATTTGCTTCAGCGCTTCGCGAGTTACCAGCACCTTCTTGAAGCGAACCAAGCTGACCGGATCAGCCTGCGACGGCTCGAGCACGAGCACGTTCGGCAGATTGCGCGAAGCCAGGTACAGGTTCTCGTCCAGATTGTCGGTCACGATCAGCGTGCGCTCTTCCAGACCCATGGCAGCCAGCTTTTGGGCAAACGCCTTGGTCTTGGGGGTTTCTGCGACGAACTGGTCAACGACAGCAAGACGGTCTTCACGAACCAGCTGCGACAGAATCGTCGCAATACCAGCGCGATACATCTTGCGATTCACTTTTTGAGTGAAGTTCTCGTCGGGCGAGCTCGGGAAAATCTTACCGCCGCCGCGCCACAGAGGGCTGGACGCCATACCGGCTCGAGCACGGCCCGTACCTTTTTGACGCCAAGGCTTCTTGGTCGACTTGGCGATTTCGCTACGGCCCTTCTGGGCGCGATTGCCGCTACGGGCATTGGCCAGGAAGGCAGTAACAACCTGGTGAACCAGGGCTTCGTTGTAATCGCGACCGAACAAGGCGTCGGAAGCGGTCACACTCGCAGCGGACTGACCGCTGGCATTGATGACTTTGAGTTCCATTACGCACCTGCCTTCACGCTGGGACGCACAACCACGTCGTTGCCCTTGGAGCCAGGAACAGCACCCTTTACCAGCAACAGACCACGCTCTGCATCAACACGAACAACTTCCAGGTTCTGCACGGTACGCTTGACGTTACCGAGCTGACCGGCCATACGCTTACCCGGGAACACACGACCCGGATCCTGCGCCATACCAATCGAACCAGGCGCATTGTGCGACACCGAGTTACCGTGCGACGCGCGCTGCGAGCTGAAGTTGTGACGCTTGATAGCGCCCGAGAAACCCTTACCTTGCGAGGTACCAGTCACATCGACCAGCTGACCCACCGAGAAGATTTCCACGGAGATTTGTGCACCCGGCTGAAACTGAGCCAATTGCTCAGCAGACAGCGCGAATTCATGCAAGCCACGACCTGCTTCAACAGCAGCCTTGGCAAAGTGACCAGCCTGTGCCTTGTTGACACGGCTAGCACGGCGCTCACCGAAGGTAACCTGAACGGCGGTGTAGCCGTCGGTTTCCGCGGTCTTGATTTGCGTGACGCGATTAGCGGACAGATCCAGCACCGTCACTGGAATGGAAGCACCATCCTCAGCGAAGACGCGGGTCATACCAACCTTGCGCCCGACAAGTCCTAAGCTCATCGTTATTTCCTTTCAAAGGGCTAGCTACGATTGGCTAGCACGACTCAGAATCCGTCGATCCTATTGACAACTTCGCCAAAAC